>JAFGCP010000282.1 GCA_016932595.1 Deltaproteobacteria bacterium | reverse complement strand
TATAGTAATTGAGATTGAGCAGCCGGGCGGCTTCGCTTTCATTGCCCCCGGACAGTGCCAGCGCCTCGTCAATGTAGTTTTTTTCTATGGCCTTCATCGCAGCAGGCAGGTCAAAGCCGGATGCCGTCAGGGCTGGCGCGCCGGTACCCGGAGCGGGCGCCGCGTCCTGAGCTTTTACCGGTGATGCTTCGGGCAGAATATTACCGAGCTCCAGCAGCGGGCCGCGGCCGGTGAGCACGCCCCGCTCGATCACATTGCGCAACTCGCGCACATTGCCTTTCCAGTCGCGGTTGAGCAGCGCCTGCTCGGCCTCGGCTGTGATGCCGGTAAATTCTTTGCCGAACTTGGCGCTGAACCCCACCATGAAATGGCGGGCTATGGGCAGTATATCCTCCGTGCGTTTGCTGAGCCGGGGGATATCGACTTTTATAACGGCAAGGCGGTAGTAGAGGTCCCGGCGAAACCGGTCGGCCTCGATCATCTGCTCGACGTCGCGGTTGGTAGCCGAGATGACGCGGGTTTTCACGCGCTTCTTCTGCGTGCCGCCGACGCGGTAATATTCGCCCTCCTCGAGAAAGCGCAGCAGCTTTGCCTGCGCCTCAAGGCTCATGTCTCCCACTTCATCTAAAAACAGGGTGCCGCCGGCAGCCTCCTCCACCATGCCCCGCTTGCCCTTTTCATGGGCCCCGCTGAAAGCTCCTTTCTCATAGCCGAAAAGCTCGCTTTCGATCAGCTCCCTGGGAATGGCGGCGCAGTTGAGCGTTATGAACGGGCCCTTGAAATTGGGGCTTTTATAATGAATGGCGGCCGCCACCAGCTCCTTGCCCGTGCCTGTTTCGCCGCAGATGAGCACCGGCGTGTCCGGGCTTTGCGCAACAAGATTCACGAATTCCATGACGCTCTGGATCGACTGGCTCTCACCGCTGAAGCAGGGAATATTTTCTTCAAGATAGCGCTCCTGCAGGCGCTGGACCTCCTTGCGCAGGCGCACGGTTTCAAGGGCGTTGCGGATGGTAACCAGCAGGGCCTCCATATGCACCGGCTTGACGATATAGTCATAGGCCCCGAGCTTCATGGCCGACACCACGGTAGCTATGTCCTCGAATGCCGTGATCATGATCACGACGGTATCGGGCCTGAGCTTCTTTATCTCCTGCAAAGCTTCAATGCCGTTCATGCCCGGCAGGCCGATATCCAGAAGAATCAGATCGGGCGCCTGCGACCTGACGGCCTCCAGCGCCTTTTCAGCGTCTTCAAAGCTCTTCACGTCATACTCTTGCTGCAGCGCCAGGGTCATGCCGTTGCGAGCTGTTGCCTCATCATCGACGATAAAAAGTGAATAGGTAAGCATGGCGGCCCTTGTTTAAGATTTTGATTTCAGGTTGTGAATTTTAGATTTTGCTTCTTCGGATCAGCCGCCGGCAGCTCAATGCGGAATTCGGCCCCGCTCCACCTGCTGACCCCGATGCTCAGCGTGCCCCTGTGGTCGTTAATTATACGCTGGCACAGGCTCAAACCTATACCAGAGCCGTCCGACTTTGTCGTGTAAAAAGGGTCGAAAATCTTCGCGCGCTCCTGCTGCGGAATGCCCGGCCCCGAGTCGCCCACAGTCGCCACAATATGCCCGTCGCCGGCAAACGAGCGCATCTCGAGATGTTTCTCCCCGCTCATGCCCTGCATGGCCTGCACGGCATTGGTAATCAGATTAAGCATCACCTGCTCGATCATCTGCAGATCGGCGCGGCACGGCGGCAGGCCGTCTGCAAGCTCCTGCTCCACGGTAATGCCGCTCTTGCGCAGCGTGGCGGCTGAAAGTTTCAATGCCTCTTCTATGGGCTGGTTGATATGTATCAGCGAGAGCCTGGGCATGCCGGGCTTGGCAAAATCCATGACGCGGCGGATGACGCCCTCGATTTTGTTCGACGCAGCCTCTATCTCATCGGCAATAGAGAGAAGCATGCTGCGCTCCGGCCCATCGGCAATGCCTGCCTCGATGCCGTTTTTCAGCGAATACATATATGAGTTAATGCCGGTAAGGGGGTTTCTGATCTCATGAGCGATGCCTGCCGTGACACGGCCGAGAGAGGCCATTTTTTCCTGCAGCCGCAGAAGCCGCTCCATCTCGATACGTCCCGAGATATCCCGGACGATGGCAGTAAAAAACACCCCGTTGCGCGAGCGCCAGGATGAGCGGGACAGCTCCATGTGAAATTCGCTGCCGTCTTTGCGCAGGCCGAGCATCTCCGACTGCATTCCATCAAATGATTTCGGCATAATCTGATCGGCCATCTGCAGATACAGGGGGCGCACGCTCTCGGGGAGCAGCATGGCCGCGTCTCTGCCGATCACTTCTTCCGCGGTGTAGCCAAAAATATGCTCGGCAGCGCGATTCCAGAAAACAATATGATCCTGGGCGTCAACCGAAATAATAGCATCGCTTGCTGTCTGCACGACCGAGCGAAAGCGCTCCTCGCTGCTCTCAAGAGACTCAAGCATGCGGCTGTTCAAAAGCGCAACGGAGGCAAGCTCGCTGAAGGCCGAGGCCATCCTGAGATCATTATCGGTGAAGCCGCCGGGCTTGTTCGCAAGGGCAAGCAGCGCCAGAACCTCGCCGCCGATAATAAGGGGCGAGCACAGCGCAGAGTCAACGTTCGGATGCCCCCCGGCCGGTCCGCCGGGTAAATGCAGCGTCTCGTTCCTGAAGCGGGGGGCGCGCTCTTTAAAGGATTCAAGGTAGAGCCCGGCCAGGGACATCCCTCCGCTTGATGAAAACCCCTCGGGCAGCCTGACGGCGCCATACTGTAAAAATTTTTCTCCGTCAGGGCCGGAAACAATCCGGGCTATGAAGCCCGAGGCTGCGCCGGCAAGCTGCATGCAGATATCAAGAATCGATTGAGAAGCCTCGGCGAAGCCATGATAGGAGAGCACAGCCCGGGAAGCCTGCAGCAGGGCCGCTGTTTCGGCGCCGCTGCGCTGCGACTCCTGCAGAGCGACACGCAGGGCATCCTCGGCCTGCTTGCGCACAACCACCTCCTGGGTAAGCTCCTCCTGCTGCAGAAAAAAATTGCGGACCAGGCGGGCAAGGTTGCCGAACTCGGTCGTAGAGGAAACAAGCCCGCCGATAAGCGACGGGTCCTGCAGATGCAGGCTTGCCGATATGCGCCTCAGGGGAAGGTTGACCCAGAGGATCAGCAGCACCGAAAGCAGAAATATGACCGCCGAAACAAAGGCTATGAGCAGGAGAAGCTGATTGCGCGACGTGCTCTGCAGTTCGCGGGTTATGGATGCCTCGCTGCGCACGCGGATCTGCGCAACGGGCCTCTTGTCCCAGCCGTACACGATCCGGTAAAAGCCGATAATGCCGCTCTTTTCCTCATAGGTCGCCTCAAGGCTCTCGTCACCCCGGACAGGCCGAATATCAAACGTGCTTTCCGTTATGAGGGAAAGCTCCGTAATAAAGGCCTGATTCCAGAGGCGGCCGACAAACAGATACCCCAGAGGCCGGGTTGATCTCTCAATGTCGGAGGCAGGCTGCACCGGCGCGCTGCGCACCTCCAAAAGCCCCTGCGGCGTTGACACAAAGAAATTACAGAAATAGCTCATGGCAAAAAGGCGGGGAAACATGTCACCTTCGGCCGCGATGGCTTCAAAAGCCTGAATCTCTGGCGGATGTGATGAATAAACGGGCCGGAAAGAGGCATCATAAAGCCACAGGCCGCTTACGTTGAAACTGGGCATAAAAGCCGACATAAACGACGGCTGCACCCTGCCGCTGCCGGTCACCGCAGCCACTAGTTCGTCGCGGGTGCTGAAGTCATAGGCAAACATCTCCAGGGATGCCTGCTCAAGGCGAAGCACGCGGTCAAACAGGGTGTTTTTCTCATAAATTTTGCTGCGGATAAGCAGCAGCTCCCGCCGCGCTTCATGTTGCCCGAGCATGACAAACCCGGCCATAAAAAGCAGGGTGATGACGACAAGCAGGAGCGTAATGCGGGTCTGTGTTTTCATAGGCGGCTCTTTCCTGTTCCGTATTATACACGTAAGCAGCCGCAAAAAAACAGTTTCTTTTTTTTTAATTTATGGTAACTTCCATTGTTATTTTATATTCATAAAGGAGACGAATGTGTATTTTCTACTGACATCGACAGCCTATGCAATGGCTCCCGGCGCCGACGGCGGACAGGGCGGTGGTTTCACAGCCATTATCCCCCTGGTTCTGATGTTCGGCATTTTCTATTTTCTGCTTATCAGACCGCAGCAGAAAAAAGCCAAAGAGCAGCAGAACATGATTAATGAATTAAAGCGGGACGACACGGTCATTACGACGGGCGGCATCTACGGTAAGATCACCGGCGTGACCGACACCATCATCACCCTTGAAATAGCGCCCAATGTGCGCATCAGGGTTACCAAAAGCAGCATTGCCGGCAAAGCCTCCACAGAGGCAAAGCCGGCTGAAGATAAAACCAAATAAAGACAGCATAAGGAGTTCCTGTGATGCAGAGCATGAAATGGCGCTCGCTACTGTATGCCGCGATTATCGCTGTGGCTGTGGTGTACCTGCTGCCGACCTTTGTCAAAATGCCGGCGGGACTGGAAAAATATCTGCCCCAAGACAAAATATCGCTGGGCCTTGACCTGCAGGGCGGCATGCACCTTGTCATTGAAGTGGAGACGGAGAAAGCCCTTGCAAACAGCCTTGATCGCTACGCCTCAGACCTCGAGGAATATCTCTATAATGAAAAAATTCCTTTTGATTCGGTCAAGGTCATTGGAGCAAACTCCATCGAGGCGAAAATCACCGAAGCCGATGCCAGGGAAAGGGTTCGGCAGGTGCTGCAGAAGAACTTCCCCATGCTCAGCGAGCAGAAGCTTGATGAGACCAAAGACGGGGTGAACTTCACCCTGCTGATTAATCCCGTGGAAGCAAAACAGCTGAAAAAGACGGCCACCGAGCAGGCCCTTGAAACCATCCGCAACCGCATCGACCAGTTCGGCGTGGCCGAGCCGACCATCCAGCTCCAGGGCGAAGACCAGATCGTTATTCAGCTGCCCGGCATCAAAGACCCCAAGCGCGCCATCGAGCTCATCGGCAAAACCGCGCTTTTGGAGTTCAAGCTTGTTGATGAGAGCAACAGCGTCGAGGATGCCCTGAAGGGCGATATCCCCGCAGACTGCGAGCTGCTGTATCAGCGCGATGTGAACCCCGCGACCGGCGAGGTCAAAAAAACGCCCTTTCTCCTGAAAAAGAAGACCCTGCTCACCGGCGACCGGCTGGTGAATGCGCAGGTGCAGATCGATTCGCGCTTCAATGAGCCCTATGTCTCGCTGGAATTCGACTCGCGCGGCGGCAAAATATTCGAGCGCATAACGGCAAAAAACATCAAAAAGCGCCTGGCCATTATTCTGGACAATAATGTCTATTCCGCCCCGGTCATACAGGACCGCATCGCAGGCGGCAATGCACAGATAACAGGCCGCTTCGCCATGGAAGAGGCCCGCGATCTGGCCATCGTGCTGCGGGCCGGGTCGCTTCCGGCGCCCGTGAAAATTCTCGAGAAACGCTCGGTAGGCCCGTCCCTTGGTCAGGATTCGATTTCTCAGGGCATCCGGGCCATGCTCATCGGCTGCCTTGCGGTCATAATTTTTATGATCCTCTACTACCGGCTCTCGGGCATTGTTGCAAACTGCGCCCTTGTGCTTAATATCGTGCTGCTGCTGGCAGCGCTTGCCGGCGTCAAGGCGACGCTCACCCTGCCGGGCCTTGCCGGTATCGTGCTCACCATCGGCATGGCGGTTGACGCCAATGTGCTTATTTATGAGCGCATCCGGGAGGAGCTGCGCAACGGCAAAACAACCAAGGCCGCCCTTGATACGGGCTATTCCCGGGCATTCATGACTATTTTCGACTCGAACCTGACAACGATGATCTCGGCGATTTTCCTTTTCCAGTTCGGCACCGGGCCGGTCAAGGGCTTTGCCGTCACATTGATTTTCGGCCTTCTTGCAAACGTATTCACGTCGGTTGCCGTTACGCGGCTTATCTTTGACTATTTCGTGCTGCAGCGCCGCGTAAAAACCATTAGCATATAAAATAGAAGGGATACCACCGTGGCATTCTTTGAACTGATAAAACCCAACACCAAAATCGATTTCGTCGGCATGATACGCTACACGCTGGCGCTTTCATGGATAGTGATTCTGATCGGCATTGTCTCCCTGACCGTAAAGGGCGGACCGACCTATGGCATCGATTTCAGGGGCGGCACGCTGTTTCAGGTAAAATTTACCCGGCAGGTCTCAGCGGCGGATATCCGCTCAGCAGTGTCCGGCATGGGGACCCAGTCCAGCTCTGTGCAGGGTTTCGGCGCTGCCGCTGAAAATGAATTTCTCATCAATATCGAATCCGAGGTTGAAGACCTCGAACAATTTTCCGACCAGTTCAAGGGGGCTTTAGAAACCAAATTCGGCAAAGACAGCTTTGAAATACGGCGCAGCGAGGCTGTCGGTCCCAAGGTCGGCAAAGATTTGCGGCAGAAAGCCATGCTCGCTGTCCTCTTCTCCTGCATCGGCATGCTTATTTATATGTGGTTCCGGTTTGAATTACGGTTCGGCCTGGGGGCGGTTCTGGGCCTCGTGCATGACGTGCTGATCGTTATGACTTTCCTTTCGCTGACAAATACGCCCATCGATCTGACGGTTGTGGCAGCGCTGCTGACCATCGTCGGTTATTCGGTCAACGACACCATCATCGTCTGCGACCGCATCCGTGAAAACATGCCGAAGATGACACGCCAGAAATTCAGCGATATTATCAACTTCAGCGTTAACCAGACCCTGAGCCGCACGGTGCTGACCGTCGGCACGACGCTGCTGGCTGCGCTGGCGCTTTTTATGTTCGGCGGCGCCGTCATTCATGATTTCGCCTTTACCATGCTTATAGGCGTCATCACCGGTACGTATTCATCAGTCTTTGTGGCCTGCCCGGTTGCCAT
>JAFGCP010000281.1 GCA_016932595.1 Deltaproteobacteria bacterium | reverse complement strand
GCCCTCATCATCAAAGGCGAGCTCGGGCTCTGCAGCGGGCTCTTCGATGTCGAGATCCAACGGGCCCTCGTCATCAAAGGCGAGCTCGGGCTCTGCGGCGGGCTCTTCGATATCAAGGCCAGCCGGGCCCTCATCATCAAAGGCGAGCTCGGGCTCTGCGGGAGCACCCGGGCTCTCCTCGATCATCACGTCGGAAAAATCCTCCTGGGGAGGCGTTTCATTTTTGCTGGTGGCGTCGTCAGGCTTCAGCCCTGCAGCCGGTGCTGCTGCCTGCCTTTGGGGCGAACTCAGCGAAGGCTGCGGCGGCATCGCAGCCGACTCCTGGGCAAAAATACGCAGCCCGGAATCATCGTCTTTCATGGCCGGCCGCTCCGCCTGCCTGGCTGCCGGCTGCGGGGGTTTTTTCTTGGCCGTACCGCTGTCCATCTGCTTTAATACAATTTTGCAGATTGTGGTAAGCGTTTCAACAACGCCCATGCCTGTTACCGCACTTGATTCCAGAGCCGGCACATTGAGCGTGTTGAGCATTGCATTGAGCTCTTCCGTGGGCATAATATTGGGAAGATCGCGCTTGTTATACTGCAGCACAAAAGGGAAAACACTCAGATCTTTTTTATAAAAGCGCAGGTTTTCAGAGAGGTCCTTCAGGCTTTCGATATTCTCCTGCAGCTTATTGGACTGCGAGTCAACGACGAACACGACCCCGTCGGCGCCGGTCAGCACGGCGCGCCGGGTCAGGGCATAGTACACCTGCCCGGGAACCGTATAAATGTGAAACCGGGTTTTAAATCCCCGCACATCACCCAGCTCAATCGGGAGAAAATCAAAAAAAAGCGTTCGGTCATCCTTGGTGGCAAGCGACATCAGCTCCCCGCGCTGCTGAGGCGCCAGCATCTTATGGATGCACTGCACATTGGTTGTTTTGCCGCACATCGCCGGGCCGTAATACACTATCTTTAAATCGATCTCCCTTTTTGCAGCATTAAAGACGGCCATGGTTGCCTCACGATTTCGATAAAAGGTTTTTTATTTCCATGTCAACCGATCTGAAATTGCGGTCGGCGTCATACACCTTCTGGAAAACCTTAAGCGCTTTTTGTGCATCCCCCTTGCCCTTGTAGACAAGGCCGGATTGATAAATCAGGCTGAGCCGGTCCCGCTCCGTGAGATTCATCAGCTTTAAGGCTTTTCCGATCATGTCGCTTGCAATGTCGTAGTTGCCCAGAGCCATATGGCATTCAGAAAGTTTTATATAGCATTCCGCCTTATTGTCAAGACCGGCAAGGGCGGCTGAAAACTCGGTAATCGCTTCATTAAACTCATTACACCGCATATAGGCCAGCCCGAAATTGAAATGAAACTGCGGGCTGTCCATATCCTCGGCATTGGAGATCATGTTTTTCAGCTGATTAAACACGTCATCGGGCGTTATGCCCTGCCCGTTATCGGCCCCGCTGGCATACTGTGGCTGTGTCGCCAGTAGATCAGCATCGCTTTCAAGGGCGCTCTGCAGATCAAAATGCCCCGATGGCACGCTCAACTGCGCTTCGCCAGAGTCCTTCTGCTCGGCAAGCTGCCAGTCCTTGTCCTGGTAAAATTTTGCGATTTTAATTTTAAAAAATTCATTATTCGGATCGATCTCATGAATTTTGTGCAGCACCTGCACAGCCTCATAATTCAAGTTTTTTTCACAAAACTGATTGGCCAGCTTTTCAAGCACGGCCACGCCGTCTCCAATGAACCCGTTTCTCAAATGCAGGTTTGCAAGTTCCGTGTAAATATCAACCTGCTCGGGATCAATGGAAATGGCATGGTTATAGATCGCCACGGCGATTTGAAAAAGGCGCTTTTCCTGATAGGCCTTTGCCGCACCGAGATATTCCGCAATAGCCTGATCCTTTTTGCCGTATTCCAGATACAATTCAGCTATTTTGACTTTGACGCGCAGATCCCCGGGGTTTTGAGACTGCACATACTGAAGCTTTTCCAGCGACTCCTTGAATTTGTCCTTGGAAGCCTGCTTTTTAAAAAATTGTATCATAGCTATATTAATTCGATCAGACGATACAACAATTCAGGGCCAAACGGTTATGCTCCGGTCCGGTCGTCTGCAAATTGCCCGGCCTAAAGCAGGCGCGGCGGAAAAATGCAAAAGCACCGCGCATGCTCTTTGCGACTCAGGCAATATCATCGGCACATGTCCCGGAAATCATAAGTGCCCATAACAAAGTATGCGTAAAAATTTTATAATAAGATTTTAGTTATTGCACGTTTAAAATCCAAAAACACGACAATCATGACATGCGCCCCGCCCGTTTCAAATGTCCGGATCCCGATCCGGAGCCCCTGTAAACGAAAGCATGTTAGTACCTTAGCCCGTTTGCCCGCTTTTTTCAATCAATGGTTTCCCCATAGTGTGCAGGATACCCCAACAACGTGCTGCCCCCCGCCTGCAAGGCGTGACATTCGGTCACGGCCGCAAGGCAGCGGTAAGAACTAAAGCAGCAGCGCTCACATACGGCCGCCAAGGCCCGCGCAGCCCCTGACACGCATCACGACAGGCAGCCCGCAAGCAGGCAAGTGCCGGTTCCTGTTATGCCTGTGAAGCCGTCGGCCCCATGGCCCGGCTACAAAACACTGCAGCGTGGTAAATCAATTACAAAATGAGGCCTGCAGGCAAAACAAAATGATTATTTGTTGACCTTACTATAAAATTCCGTTATAATTTTTTCAACTATTTTAAAAAGCTGCGCAAATCTCTAAGTATACAGTCACATAATCCAGTATCCGGGAATACATGAAAACAAAATTCATTCTCTTTCTGTGCATATGCTGTACCGTCGCCTTTTCATGCAGAAGCGGCCCCCGTGAAAAACAAGCGCCAACGCCGCAGGCCGGCCTCGCAACTGACAATGCAACCGTGCAGCGCCTTATAACTGACTATGCCGGCATGCGTGAAAATGCTTTTGTGGCATCGGCATGGATTGCCGCCAATTTTACCCTGAAAGACTGCTCAAGCGTCACCATGCAGCCTGTTCAAAATTACAGCTCCATGGCCTACCCGCAGGCACAGGAACGCATCGAGGCGGCCCTCCGGGAAGCCACGGCGGATACCGCGAAAAACCCCGGGGGAACTCCCGTTGTGGTGACGTCCGCCATTACGGCCATGCACGGCAAGCCCGGCTTTCTCAAGCGTTTTTCCCCATCCTATGAAGATATGCCCAGCATCGAGCTTGAAGTTGTTTTTTTAGATGCACGGTCTCAGCGCGCAGTGGTGAAGTTCTGCCATATGACGCGGGCAAAGGACACGGACCAGGCCCTGGACCAGCTGCTCCGGGATATAACAGCCTTTCTGGACAAAAAACCTTAAAACCGACATGACAGCGGCAAATACGATACTTATTGTCGATGACAGCCCGACAGAGCTGCAGGTCCTGTCAGCGCCCATCAAGGCCATGGGCTATACGGTCCTGACCGCCGCCGACGGCGATGAGGCAATTCAAATAGCCACAGAGCGGCAGCCGCGCTTAATTCTTCTGGATGTCATCATGCCGAAAAAAAACGGCTTTCAGGTCTGCAGACAGCTCAAGAACACGCCTGAAACCAGCGATATCAAGATCATCATCATCTCAAGCAAAAACCAGGAAAGCGACAAATTCTGGGGGATGAAGCAGGGCGCGGACGACTATATCATGAAACCCTTTGATGATAAAATGCTGCGTGCCGCCGTGGCCAAATTCATGTAGCGCTCCCGCATCTGCCCCAGCGTGCATCTTTGATATTGACACGCCCGCTTTTACCACCCTATACTGTTTGTTTTAAATTTCCGTTCAACAGTCATGCATCCTAAAATAAAAATATGCGGCATAACGACTGGCGCCGACGCCGAGCTTGCTGCACGCTGCGGCGCCGATTATATCGGCCTTGTGTGTGAAATCCCGTATTCCCCACGCAGCATAACCCGCAGGGCGGCAGCAGAACTGGCCGGGCGTGCGCGCCTTCCGGCGGTGCTGCTCGTAGACGCCCCGGTCGAGCGCGCCATTGAAATCGCCCTGCAGGTCCGGCCGTTCGGACTGCAGCTGATCGGCAATCACCCCGCGGCAGAGCTGTCCCTGGCAAAGCGGGAAACAGGATGCGGCATATGGCTTCCGGTGCGCCTGCCGGCTGCCGGCTCTGCCCGGGGCGACGCGCGCACCGGGCTTGCGCAGTATCTTGACGTGATACAGCGCTCGGGCTGCGATACGGTTATTCTTGACACGCTGGTCAGGGGAATGAAGGGCGGCACCGGCAGATCATGCGACTGGACACTTGCCGAGGGCATCGCCGCTGCCAGCCCGGCGCCGGTCTATCTGGCCGGCGGCATCACTGCCCACAACGCGGCCCGGGCATGCCGGCAGGTCCGGCCGGCCGGCATCGATGTGAGCAGCGGCGTGGAACAGGGCCCGGGCGTCAAGGACCCTGCAAAAATCGAGCGGCTCGTCAGGGAAATCCGCTCACTGCGGCTGCAGCCCCGGCACGACCGACAACCGAACCAAGGAGCAAAGAGTGATTTTACAACTCATTGAAAAAATTTTCGGCAGCGACAACACCCGGGAACTCAAGCGCTTTGCGCCCGTTGTGGAGCACATCAACTCCCTCGAGCCGGACATGGAGAAAAAAACCGACGATGAGCTCAAGGCCCTGACCTCCGAGTACCAGCAGCGCCTCCAGGAGGGGGAAACCCTTGATGACATTCTTCCCGAGGCGTTCGCCTGCGTCAGGGAGGCATCCCGGCGGATACTGGGCATGCGCCATTTCGACGTACAGCTCATCGGCGGCATCGTGCTGCATCAGGGCAAAATCGCGGAAATGGCCACCGGTGAAGGCAAAACCCTGGTGGCGACCCTGCCCGCTTATCTCAACGGCCTCACGGGCAGGGGGGTGCACATCATCACGGTCAATGACTACCTGGCGCGGCGCGACCGGGAGTGGATGGGCAAAGTTTTCGAATTCCTCGGCCTGACCGTGGACGTCATCACCCATGACATTACGCAGGAGCAGCGCAAGGCCGCCTACCAGGCCGATATTACCTACGGCACCAATACGGAGTTCGGCTTTGATTACCTGCGGGACAATATGTCCATCGACGCGGAAAGCCAGGTGCAGCGCAAGCACTATTTCGCCATCATCGATGAGGTCGACAGCATCCTCATCGACGAGGCCCGCACACCGCTTATCATATCGGGCCCGGTCGAGCGAACGGGCAAGCAGTACTTCACCGAATTCAAGCAGCCCGTCGAGCGGCTTATGAAAAACCAGAACTCTCTCGTGAGCGGGCTGCTCAGCGAGGCTGAACAACTGCTGGCTGACGGCAAGAACTATGAAGCGGGCGTCAAGCTGCTGCAGGCCAAGCGCGCTGCGCCGAAAGCCAAACGCTTTTTGAAAATGACCAAAGAAGGCCCCATAAAGAAGCTCATCGACGAAGTCGAAGTCGACTACATGCGCGACAAGCGCATGGGCGAGCTTGACGCGGACCTGTATTTCTCCATCGACGAACGCTCAAACACCATAGACGTAAGCGACAAGGGCCGCCTGGCCCTCTCCCCCAACGACCCGGACTTTTTCGTGCTGCCGGATCTCAGCATGGCCGACATTGATCCCGAGCTTCCCGAGGCCGAGCGCATCGAGCGCAAGCAGAAGATGGAGCGGGACTTTGCCGTCAAGAGCGAAAAGCTCCAGAATGTCTCCCAAATGCTCAAGGCCTACTCTCTGTTTGAAAAAGACGTCAACTACGTGGTCACCGAAGATGGCAAAGTGCAGATCGTCGACGAGTTCACCGGCCGCATGCTGCCGGGCCGGCGCTACAGTGACGGCCTGCATCAGGCCCTTGAAGCCAAGGAAAACGTGCGCATTGAAGGAGAGACGCAGACATTCGCCGCCATCACCATTCAGAACTATTTCCGCCTGTATGAAAAGCTCTCCGGCATGACGGGCACCGCCGAAACCGAGGCGCCGGAATTTTTAAAAATCTACAAGCTCAAGGTTGTCGTCATTCCCACCAACCAGCCGGTGCGCCGCTCCGACTATGCCGACGTGGTCTTCAAGACAAAAAAGGAAAAATACCGGGCGATCATAAAAGAAATCGAAAAAATGCACGACATGGGCCGGCCCACGCTGGTCGGCACCGTGTCGGTTGAATCCTCCGAGCTGTTAAGCCGCATGCTCCCCAAGCGCATCAAGCATTCGGTCCTGAACGCCAAACGGCACAAGGAAGAGGCGGAAATCGTCAAAAACGCCGGCCAGAGCGGCGCGGTCACCATTGCCACCAATATGGCGGGCCGCGGCACCGACATTAAGCTCGGAACCGGCGTGATCAAATGTCCGGTCCAGTGCTGCATCAACTGCGAAATCGAAAAAACAGACGGCTGCGCGGCCTGCCCTGATCCGGGAAAAAAGGGCGTCAAAAAAATCGACTGCCACAAGGACGTACCCTGCGGCCTGCATATCATCGGCACCG
>JAFGCP010000280.1 GCA_016932595.1 Deltaproteobacteria bacterium | reverse complement strand
CATCCGCGCTGGACGCGTGAGCAGCTGCCCGAAGAGGGCATGGGCGTTGCTCTGTTCCGCAATGCTGTTGAGTATATAAGGAGAGAGCTCTAAAAGCGGTTCCATTGGTTTTGTTGGTTCCATTGGTTGGATTAGTGATCTGATGCGCAGAGGGCCATCACCAGTTTGCCTGTCGATTTATTGAACACATCAAACCAATAGAACCAATAGAACCAATAGAACCAATCAAACAGAAGTTTTTATGTCCTGCAAAGAGTTGAAATTCTGCCCCTATTGCGCAGGCCGGCTTGAGCTCCGCATGGCCCAGGGCCGCATGCGGCATGTGTGCACGGTCTGCAGCGAGGTGTATTATCAGAACCCACTGCCTGCAGCCACTGCGCTTGTGGTAAACGATCGGGGGCAGCTGCTGCTCGGAAAGCGGGCTGTTGAGCCTGCGCGCGGTCAGTGGTGCCTGCCAGGCGGTTTTGTTGAACAGGGTGAGAGCATGGAGCAGGCGGCGCTGCGGGAGCTTCAGGAAGAAACCGGCCTTGCGGCCGACAGCGGCGTTTTTGTGGGCTGCTTCTACCAGAACAGCCTGTACTATGGCGGCGTCATCATTTTCGGCTATCGCGTCGATGCAGTGCGGGGAGAGCCGACAGCCGGCGATGACATGCAGGAACTCCGGTACTATGCTTTCGACCGGTTGCCGCTGATCGCTTTTGAATCCCACCGCAGGCTCATCGAGCTTTTTAAACAGCAGCTTTCATTATCTTCATACCCTGCCGGGGGCTGTGCCTGCTGATAAGGCTTTCTGCTCACGGCCTGTCATAATGATGTTGGATAGAATAATATTTTCAAATAAAAAAAATTATAGTAGAGCATGTAACGAACTTGATCATTTTTTTAAATACTGCAGCCTTTATAAAAACCTTTTCTTAAAACGAAACTCCTGTCCGATCCCCCTGAGCCTGTCGAAGGGCTGACTTTCCGTTCATGGTTCGACAAGCTCACCACGAACGAGATTTCCATATGTGGAGAATGCGGCTACACAATAAAGAAAAATGCCCTATTATAGCCCGTATAAAAATCTGCAAACAAATCCTGTATTTGTTAACCCTGCATCCTGAGCCTGTCGAAGGACCAAAGGGTGGAACGGATACATGCCACTACTATAAGACGTACATGGTTGGACCCTTCGTCAAGCGCAGGATTTACTATGAATGCCTTATTGAGGGGCTATAAATAAATAATAAATGCACTAAAATATTATTTTAATTATAATAAAATAAAAAAATAAATTTTCAAACTTTGCAGAATTACCTGGATAGTGCTACAAAAAGAATGAAAGACAATTGCAGGAAAGCAGGCAGCAGGCAGCAGGCAATCACTGTTACTACTATCGATAGAAACAATACATAGCTGTGATTGCTTATATCATTGAGTTCTTTTAAATGGTTTTTTATAAAATAAACCATAGGAGAAAACCTCTAAGCTTACTACTTATAATATGTTTCATTAGGTTTATGATTTCAAGAGATAGTTTTTTCCGTATTGATCCAAGTGAATCGACCGTCTCGATGTACCGTTAATTTTAAACTGTCCAAGCAATAATTACATTCTGCCCTTAGTAAAGCTCCATAGTAATAAGGGGCAGGTTAAAATCCCCCTTAATCCCCCTTTGCAAAAGGGGGAAGCAAACAAGTCCTCCACTTTTGCAAAGGGGAGTTAGCGGGGATTTTTAGTCTGCACACAACCGCCCCCTCTATTGTGTGGCGCTGTGCTTAGAGCGTGCATGAAAAGTCATGTAACGTCATCCTGAACAAAGTGAAGGATCCCTGAATTCATTAAAACTTCGAGATTCTCCGCTGCGCCCGGAATAAAAAAATCAAGGTGTTTTGGCTTTTCGCACAGGTTATTAGAAATCGTATCGAGCAATGTGGTGATAGCACGGATTTTTGAAGCATTTTTTTCTAAAGTATTCCTGAAAAAAGACTATAAGTTATAGATGACATGCGCTTGCGATAGGTACGACTAAAATATTCTCTGGAAATATGCACAGCATTGCTTTATTATTTAATAGGTTATGTCAGATAACCTAAACTAAAATCTGAGGGACTATTGATCCTTTGGTCATGGGCTGAGAGACAAAGACCATGTTTGCCTGCTTCAGAAAAAAAAAGGTCAGTCAAAAGAAGCAAATGCTCGAAGGAGTCTTCGCGCAGAACCTCAGGCTTGTCGGCAAAGCCCCTGTAGCGAGAAATTCTTACTTCACCAGCATGAACTGGTATCTGAGACTGGCTTTTTTGGTTTGTATCGGTATTTTTCTCTCCACTGATACCCGCGGCTCCCGGATGAGCCAGAGCACAGACTTGTTCGGCGATATGCCGAGGCAATCAGTATCCGGAGTCGATGATGCTGATCCAGGAGTTGATTCTCCAGGAAATCCAATTCTTTCTACGATACAGTTTCCTTCCAAAGCACAGCAGCCCTCTCTGCATCCGAATTCCTTCAGCCAAACCCCTGAAGATAAAAAGCAGGTTAAGGAGCTGTTGAACCTCATCAGCCAGAGCCTTGAAGAAAAGAAGCAGGGGCAGGGCAGCTCGTCCTTCCCGGGCAGAAATTTTGAGGATAGAGCGCTTGTGCAGGAGGATGTGAACCTGCTGAGCCAGAGCGGGGTTCCCATCAAAAAAATGTTCGGCTTGAGCGTAAAAACCATCATCATCGACGCGGGCCACGGAGGCGAGGATCCCGGCGCGATCGGCAAGCTGGGAGTCAGGGAAAAAGACATTACCCTTGATATAGCCCGCACCCTGAAGTCGCGCCTCGAGGCCGACGGCGCATACAGGGTTTTGCTGACCCGGCAGGACGACAAGTACATATCACTTAAGGCCAGAACAGTGCTGGCCAACAAAAGCGGCGCTGATCTGTTTATTTCTATTCATGTCAATTTCGTACCCAGCCCCACCCTCGATATTGTCGAAACATATTACTTCGGCCCCTCCAAAAGCACGAGTTCCCTGCAGCTTGCCGAGAAGGAAAACGAGGGCTCTGACTTCAGCATGAGCGATTATAACCAGATCATTAAAAAGCTGAGCAATACGATGAAGTTTCAGGAGTCGCGCTTATGTGCGCAGAGCATTCAGCAGAATCTCTACAAAAATATGCGCGCCGTCAGCGGCGATGTCATGGACCATGGAGTCAAGCGGGCCCCATTCGTGGTTCTTCTCGGGGCGGATATGCCGGGAGTGCTTGTTGAGGTTGCATGCCTGAGTAATCCCGAGCAGGAACAGAGACTTCGCGATCCTTCATACCGTGAAGACATAGCCATTTATATAGAAAAAGGCATCATACACTACCTAGACACAAGGAGCATAAAACATGACACAGAAAGAGCAGACCGGGACGTCGAACGACACGCTTTTCGTCGGAATTGACCTGGGCACATCACGAAGCTCCATCTCCGCCAGCAATGGCTCAACGGCGTGGATAGAGAGTTATGTTGGGTGGCCAAAGGATTTTATCTCCGCAAAAGTGCTGGGTAAACAGGTCATGTTCGGGGCAGAAGCCCTCGAGCACCGCCTCTCCCTTGAGATGTGCCGCCCTATGGAGCGCGGTGTTATCAAGGAAGGCATTGATCGCAACGAGGATGCGGTCAAGGAGATAATTAAGGAGCTCATACGCCTGGTAAAGCCACAGTCCGGTCAGAAGATAAAGGCCATTGTCGGCGTGCCGGCAGACACCATGAAGGTTAATAAGCTTGCCATACGCAAGGCGGTAGCCGATTATGTGCATTCGATTATGGTCGTGAGCGAGCCCTTTGCCGTGGCCTACAGCATGGATTTGCTCGACAATGCCTTTATTATTGATATCGGAGCCGGCACGGTCGACTTCTGCATCATGCACGGCACCATGCCCGATGAGAGCGACCAGAAAACCATCACCACGGCCGGGGACTACATAGATGAACAGCTTTTCAGCCTTATGACCGAGAAATATCCGCGCTCACGTTTTACGAAAAACATGGTGCGCCAGT
>JAFGCP010000035.1 GCA_016932595.1 Deltaproteobacteria bacterium | reverse complement strand
GAACCTTCAAATCGACTTCCGTTTCCTCCATGGGCTTGAGCAGCGCCCGCTGCACACCCGTGCGTGAAACATCAAGCCCCCAGCTGTTCCTGCTGCCGGCGATTTTGTCTATCTCATCGATATAGATAATGCCGTACTGCGCCCGATTAATGTCGCCGCCTGATTCACGAACCAGGTCGCGCACCAGGTCTTCCACATCACCGCCCACATAGCCGGTCTCGCTGAACTTGGTCGCATCGCCCTTCACAAACGGAACGCCGATTTTCTGGGCGATAAGCTTGATAAGAAATGTTTTGCCCACACCGGTCGGACCGAGCATGAGAATATTGTTCTTCACATTTCCGACGGCAGGCGAGCGGTCCCGGCGGCTCACACGGTTGAAGTGCGTACAAATCTTGGTGGCGAGAATTTCCTTGGCCCTGGCCTGCCCTATGGCATAGTCATTCAGATACGCCTCGAGCTCGACTGGCTTCATATTGAATTTAATAGGGGGCCGGTCTCCGGTACCTTTATCCTGTGGCGTATCCTCCCGGCCACCGGATATTTCCTCAGTATTGGGGAATGCCATGGGGGTAGAGAGCTTCACCCTGTCACCATATTTCTTTGACAAATAGTCATTAAGCTCTTTTTCAAGCTCGCCCGGGCTCGGCAGGTTTTCCTTTGCCATGACATGCTCCTTGTCAGATATAGTTATATCGTAAGCATCGCCGGGAGCCGAGTCAAATTTTTTATCATGCAAAGCATAAAAAAAACAAAAGCGTGCATCGCATGTGCACGCCCTGTTTCATTGTCATGACAAAAAAAACTTCCACAAGGAGGCCTGCTGCATCCAGGTCAGGGTGGCACACGGTTTATTCTGAACCGTGTTCACCAATAAGCCTGCTGCCGGAGGAATCGATAGAACCGCTGCTCTATCAGCCCGATGCCGCCTATTTCCCTTTTTTAGGGCACAGGCTGTCGGCCTTGATCTGGGCAAACTGTTTCTGCCCGGACAGGGGGTTCTTTTCAAGGAACTCCTTATACTGATTGCAGGCCTTCTGCCTGTCGCCTGCCAATTCATACACGCGGGCAAGATTCAGCGCAGCAGAACCCCCGCCCTCTGCCTGGCTGTCGTTTTTCTGTTTTTCAAAAAATTCCGCAGCCTGTTTAAAATCACCCTTGCTTTCGTATGCATAGCCGATGCCCTCATAGCCCGCGGAGCGCAGATACTGCAATGTTCCATGGGAGGCATCAAGGAACTCCTTATAATAGCCGATGGCTTCATCATATTTTTTGAGGCTGTAGGCGCAGTTACCCTCATACAGCAGGGCCAGTGCGCCTGACGTGGTGCCGCCATGCTTTTCCCTCACCTCTTTAAACTGAGCCAGGGCCTTTTCATACAGTGCCGTCTGGGCTGCGGGGTCCTTGCTGTCGGCAGGCGCCGTCATGGTGCTCATGGCGGCATAAAACATGTTGAGAGAATCACGCTCCGCCCGTGCCTTCATAGCGCTCCAGGCGAAAACTGCGGCAGCCACCACAACAACAGCAAAGGCGATTGCGCCAATCTGCCGCGCATTCTGCTCAACATACTCCTTTACCGTAAACCACAGTGTTATCGGATTTTCAGCATCAATTAGTTTCTTCCTGGGCTTCACCTTGATCTTTGCCATACCTTTGCCGCCTCTCCTGCTGCTGTTAGTTCTCGTACCGCATTGTATCACCTATGGGAAAACGCTCCGCGCTTCCCGTTATTTCAGTTTTCAGCCGTCAAATACGGCGCAAACCTTTCATATTTCTTCGAACCGATACCCCCGATTTTTTTCAGCTCGCCAAGATCCCGAATGCCGCCGCTGCGGTCGCGGTAGTCGATTATGGCCTGCGCGGTGATCAAGCCCATGCCGGGTATCAGCGCCAAATCATCAACCGTTGCAGTTACAAGGGATATCGGAAGGAAGCAGTGTATCCGCGCCTGGGCGCTCATGGAACCTACGGTCACCTGCCCGCCGACAAAAATGCTGCTGCCGTTTGCCACATTCCTGCTGCGAGCCGCAGCCTCCGGCAAAAGCATCCCTCCTCCGGCCGCGTCAAGCAGCTGCCCCAGTTGCTGCGGGCTGTCAAAGCTGTAGATGCCGGGCCCGGCCGCAGCGCCCGCAACCTCATAGACATACTGCTTCCGGGGAGATTGCGGCACTACCGGCTCGCTCGGGGCCAGCACCTGCCAGCCTGCCCTGCACAGCCCAAGCGCCAGCAGGCAGCATAGTACCATAAGCTGCTCTCTGTTGTACAGAGCCATTTAGCCGGATGCCCCCTTGATCTCATCTTTGAGCAGCTTATAGGTAATGCTGTCGGTGAGGGCCTGCCAGCTTGCTTCAATTATGTTTTCAGACACGCCAACCGTACCCCATTGGTCATGACGGTCGCCGGTTTCGATGAGCACGCGTACCCTGGATGCCGTCCCTTCCCCGCCTGTCAGAACGCGCACCTTGTAATCAATGAGATGAACCTGTTTCAGCTCAGGGTAGAACTTCTCAAGGGCCTTGCGCAGGGCATTGTCAAGCGCATTCACCGGGCCATTGCCCATGGCTGCCGTATGCTCAATCTTGCCGCCTACTTTCACCATGATTGTCGCTTCGGACACGGGCTCGGACTCCTGCTTCTTTTCATTGATGACCCTGAACCCCACGAGGTCAAAATAGCGCTTCTGCACACCCAGGGCCTTGCGCATGCGCAGCTCAAATGACGCCTCGGCGCCTTCAAACTGAAACCCGTGGCGTTCCAGGTCTTTAAGGTCGGCAAGCATTTCCTGAACCAGCGGGTCGTGGCTTTGGATGTCGATATTGAACTGCTGGGCCTTCTGCAGGATATTGGCGCGGCCCGACTGGTCGGATACCAGTATCCGCTGCGTGTTCCCGACGCGCCCGGGCTCTATATGCTCATAGGTATCGGAGCGGCGCTGCACAGCGCTTACATGCACGCCCGCCTTGTGAGCAAAAGCGCTTGAGCCCACAAAAGGCTGGTGCTTGTTGTGGGGCAGGTTGGCCAGCTCATAGACAAACCTGGACAGCTCGGAGATTTTCCGCAGCTGCTCATCGCTTATGCAGTCAATGCCCATCTTGATTTTCAGGTTGGGGATGATGGAGCAGAGATTGGCATTGCCGCAACGCTCGCCGCAGCCATTGACGGTGCCCTGCACCTGCGTGCAGCCGCACTCGACCGCGGCAAGGCTGTTCGCCACGGCAAGATCGCTGTCATTGTGGGCGTGAATGCCCAGGGGCGCCTCAATCTCCTTCCGCACGGCGCTAAGTATTCTGTGGATTTCATAAGGCAGCGTTCCGCCATTGGTGTCGCACAGAACCAGGCAGTCGGCGCCGCCGCTGAGGGCGCTGCGTAAAAGGCTTACGGCATAGTCGGGACGGGCCTTGTACCCGTCGAAAAAATGCTCGGCATCGAAAAAAACCTGGGGAACATGCTGTTTGAGATAGGCTAAGGACTCCTGAACAAGCCTCAGGTTGTCCTCCAGGGATATCCTGAGCACGCCTTTTACATGCAGGTCCCAGGACTTGCCGAAAATCGTCACAGCCTCTGTCCCGGCATGTATAAGATCGTTGAGATTTTTGTCTTTTTCAACTGCTGCGCCGGGCTTGGCCGTGCTGCCAAAGGCTGTAACGATGGCGTTTTTAATGCGGCAGTTTTTCACTTCTTTGAAATACTGCAGGTCCTTGGGGTTTGAGCCGGGCCAACCGCCCTCGATATAGTGCATGCCCACCTCGTCGAGCTGCTGGGTGATACGCAGTTTATCCTCGATGGAAAAGGAAATATCTTCGGTTTGGTTGCCTTCCCTGAGCGTAGCGTCATAGAGCCGGATATGCTTCATACACTGCATCTTTCATAAATTATGTGGGTTGAGATGGCATCATAGCACAGCCGTTTAAAAAGCAAAAGCCCGCAGCCAAAAACGGTGCGGGCTGTAGGGCGCTTGTCAGCATCACAGAGCGTCAACATCAAGATCCGCATCAAGAGAGTCCCAGCGAAGATGAAAGCCGTTGGGCAGGGAGATATGCAGCATGCGACGCACAGCAGGGTCCCTGAGCCAGACGGTCTTTTCATGGGCTACAAAATACGGGGCGCCGTTCAGCATTATCCAGATGCCCAGCTTGCCGGCGCCGGTTATTTCCGCGCAAAGCGAATTTTGCAGCTCCTGCGCGGGCCATTCAGTAATATATTGTTTTCGAAAAACGCCCCTCTTTTTTGCACGCACCCTGAAAAAAGCATGCGGGCCGTCGACGATACTGGGCCCGGAGCCGGGATGTGTATGCTCCCGGCCTGCTGGGCGGGGATTGCGCGGCACAATTCGGCCACTACCTTTTTTCATAACGACAGCGCCACCTTAACAACAATTTTTTTTACCGCCGCGGGCTGCCCGTCAACGGCAACTCCCGGCATATGGGCATCGGCAGGCAGCATGACCGCAAACATGCCCTTGCGCAGCAGCAGAAAATCGGCACGCCCCCGGTGAAACTGAATGTCGCGCTCCGCGTCATAGGGCCCTTCAGGCTTCATCAGCATGGCCGGAGCATAGCCCATACGCTCACTGCCCCGCACCACATACTGCACATCAATATACCGCCGGTGAGTTTCAAGCCTGCAAGCCTCCTGCGGCCTGGTCATATACTCATCAACAATCGCATACAGGCTCTGACCCTGCAGTTCATACTTTCCGGGGGGCAGCAACTCCGTTTCCCCGCTCTTCAGCCAGCGAAGGGCGGGCGCTATATTCTCATGCAGCAGCAGGCGGGTGCCTTCATGTTCAAGACAGTCAACAACCATCATCAGGACCTGTTTTGTTTGTTTTCATGGTGGCGCTTGAGAATACTGGCCGTTATTATTTCGCGGCTGCAGCAGCCTCGAATTGGTCCTGGGTTATTTCAATAACTTCAGACTGCTGCAAGGTCACTTGCGTTTTCGAAACTTCGTCCTTAAACCGGATTGCACCATTCATTTTCCTGTTTATATCCTGCGTGTAGTAGACTTTGTTTGATGCCGGATCGGTTATTTTATAATAGCCTGCGCAGCCAAGCAGCGTTAATAAAACGGCAATGCTCACCATAAAAAAAGCGACGCTGTTTTTCATGACCTTTCTCCTTTCCTGTTTATTTGATTTCCATATAAAGTTTTTTTTATTTCCGGGGTTGATATGCTCTGCCGCTACTCAAGGCTCTGGGCAGCTACAAGCTTATCAACCTCGCCTTCTTCATTGTGGCCAAAGCTCATCAGAAATCTGTTCAACTGAATCCCCTCATGCAGGTTTATACATATACCTGCGAAAGTCGATACAACCTGCAACAGTTACAGTATGTTGCATGCAGGCATGTTTTACAATATTTTTTATCGCACACCGGTATGTTCGGGGGTTCTGGAAGAGCCACAAGGATCAGTTACATAATTTCTGCTCGTTGCGCACGGGCTATAAACCAGACAAGCTCTTTTCTAGCATTTTGCCGATAGCGCCGTAAAGGCTGGCGGCTGCATCGCGGGCGGAGATATTCATAGCTGCAGGCAGGCGCAGCAGCAGAGCGGTCATGGCTGTATGCATAAGCACATACTCTGTGCCGGGCCTTGCTTCGCAGGTTTTCCTGCCGAAGGGTTTGAGCTCATTGAGGCTGCGGCAGACTGCATCTGCAAGCCCTGCCCCCTGCACGCTTTTATAATAATATTCGGCAGCGGGGGCTTTGCTGCCGGTAAAAACAGAAATAAACAGGTCGGCCTTTGCTTCTGCTGCCTTCATGACGCGGCCCTGGGCTGTCGGCGCGGGCAGTGTTTCCCAGGTGATCATGGCAGTTCCCCCGGCATGCTCGATCATGCTCCTGAGTTCGCGCAGCAACGGCAGCGAAGCCTGAGACTGGCCCGCCGCGTCAAGCATCACGGTGCGGTTAAAGAAAACACCCCTGTCGACAGGCTGCAGCCGGTAGCCTGCCGGGACAAGTTTTCCTGCAGCAAGGGCCACCGAAACCCGGACAGGCTCATAGCCCTTCCGCCTGATGGTATACCCGACGGTGCCTGAAGAGCCGACCCTGTCAAACACCCTGCCGGCAGCATCTGAAAGAGAAACCTCCCGGTCGGCACGCACAAGGGCTGCGCCCTCAACCGGCTTGCCGCCGGCGTCTTTTATTTCAGCGGCAAACAGCGCTTCCTGCGGGGTTCCGAAGGAC
The DNA here is from genome assembly GCA_016932595.1 of Deltaproteobacteria bacterium. Lineage (GTDB taxonomy): Bacteria > Desulfobacterota > WTBG01 > CAIYCZ01 > CAIRTM01 > CAIWCT01. The sequence goes on along the minus strand of JAFGCP010000035.1, from coordinate 7,605 downwards.
AGCGTGCAGCGCTGCCTGATATCTCCTGCCCTGGCAGTTATGACTGCCTGCTGCGGACATGTCTCAGCTCGTAAAAAAGCCCGCGCCCTGCCGTTTTTTGTCTCAACCACTGCCGCTGCAAACCTGCCGGCAGAGGTTTCCAATTCAACCTGCGTATTGTCCGCTACCGGCCGGCCCAGGCGGTCAAAAACTTCTATATCAACCGGTGCAGCAGCCTCACCGTCAGACGGAACAACGGCAAAAACAGGCTGCACGCTCATGCGTGCAGGCGGAACAGCAACCGTAAAGGTGCTGCATGCTTTCTGAGCGGCATTGCCTGCGGCATTGCGCACATCCAGGCAGAACTCATGAGCGCCGTTGGGCAGGGGCGCCTGCGGGGTAAAAGAAACGGTGCCTGCATTGTCAAAAACAAGCCCGACGGCAGGCCTGCCGTCGAGGCGGGCCTTAAGGCTTGCACGGTCAAGGGCTGCGCCGGGCGCGCCTGCCGATAGACTGGCTGCAATGCGGGGCCGGGCTTCGATAAAAACAGGCTGACTTGGAGCAAAAAAGCTTACCGCGGGCACACCCTTTGCGTAATAGTTCAAGATACCCATAAAATAGCCCTGGGCCTCGGCATTAAGGGTGCGGTGATAGGACAGCTTTTCGCTGTTGCTTTTATAATTCATGTATGAGGCTTCGCCGAGTATGGCGGGCGCCTGCGTGTTGCGCAGCACCAGGTAATTGCCCGGCCGGACAGAGGCGGGCTCGGCCTGCATGCGCTCCTTCAGTGCATCGCATACCTCTCTGGCCACATCGCGCGAGCAGCCGGGATCGGACATTTTGTAAAAAACCATGAGGTCATTGCGCTCGCCCCGCTCTTTTCCGTCGGAATTATGGTGAATGCTGACAAACAGATCGGCTTTGGCCGCATTGCTCACGGCGGCGCGCGCCTCAAGGTCGCCGCGCAGGACAAAGGGCTCACCCTTGAACAGGCAGGTATCAGAGTTGCGGGTGAGCACCGGCTGAGCTCCGGCGTCTTTCAACAAGCCCCATAAATACAGGGCGACGCCCATATTTACCTCTGCCTCGCACAGGCCGTTCTCAGCGATAGCCCCGCGCTCGGGACCCCCATGGCCCGGGTCAAGGACGATTGTTTTGCCCCTGAGCGGTGCGGTAGCAAGCTCTGAAATCCTGAACTCGACGGCAGGAGGCAATGCCTGTTTGATGCAGCCGCTCCACAGGCTGGCTGCCGCAAGCAGTGCGTACACCATGCAATGCAGGCGTAATTTCATTCCAGATACCCGAGATTGCGCAGGCGCTTTTTGATTTCGTTTAAATCGACTTCGCTGATTTTATCCTCTGCTTTGGGCGTCGTTGCCACAAGGTCACGCAGCACATACACGATAAAATCCGTAACGGAGTTATAGCCGGAGCCCTCAAGTATATGCTTGAGCTTGCCGTAGAGCTGGCGGGGTATTTTGATGGTTACCTTGTCCTGTTCGCTGAGCATAACATCTCCTTTGCCTGTGGAAACAACAAAATGAACTTTAGCATGTTTTGAAAAAAAAATAAGGTATAATAATTTTCTTCTTAAAAGGCACTAAAAATACTGAGGTACGGCGCATGTTTGACATACTCATACAGGGCGGCACGGACATTGACGGCACGGGCGCAGCTGCGCAGCGCTGCGATGTGGGAATTACCGGCGACACGATAACTGCCGTTGGCGTGCTGCAGGCCGCGCAGGCCCGCCGCACCCGCGGGCTTTCGGCAGCTTTTCCCGGTTGCTGCGAAAATATGTGCTTGAGCAGAAACTGCTCAGCCTTGAAGATGCGGTGCATAAAATGACCGGGCTGCCCATGCAGACCCGCACCGCTATCCCGTAGGCGTCAGCCGCGTTATGGTCGAGGGCATTTGGGAGGTTATTGAAGGAAATTCGACCGGAAATTATGCGGGCAGGCTTCTTTTGAAAAAGCCGTCGTAAGTGTGACTCCACTCAAACAAAGGGGTAAAATGCCGGACACGAACCTGATGTTGCACGGTAATTGGTAGGCCGGACAAAGCGAAGCGTGTCCGGCGATCTTGTAGGCATTCTGTAAAGATCTGGTTCTTTGTCCAGCCTACGGTTTTTTCGACCCCTTTATCATGTAGTGCTGTATCAAGTGCGGCTTCGCGGAAAAGAAGGGACAAAAAATTCCCCCTTCAAAGGGGGATTAAATACAATACTGCTCATGTAAGCAAAAAAACTCCTCGCCCCCGGCACGGGGGAGAGGATTGAGGTGAGGGGGTATTTCAAATCACCCCTCATCCTGACCTTCTCTCCTCAAAGGGAGAAGGAACCTCTTAAATCAAAAGCATTGGGATTAAATAGGCATATTTATGATATTCGATTAATAGTGAATCCTTGTTTATAGGGCACTGTACTGCAATCAGGGGCAGCGCAGAAGGACAGCTCTACGAATCTCTGCCTTCGGAAGTTTTCCCTAACAGCATCGAATCAACGGCAATGTTTAAAATATCCAAAAAAGCCTCGGGCTTTGTATAGTCCTGCACATCAATGAAAAAATTCATCACCGGCTTATTATTATAGGGAGAGGTGAGAAAAAAGCTCACGGCATTGGTCTTATTCTGAATAAACGGCACAAGCCTGAATCCGCAATCGTCATCTTTGCAACTGGCCATGGAAATGCTCCTGTATAAATCCGCCGCAGTTATTTTTCGCTGCGGACATTTTTTTATTTTTTCTCAAAAAAACTTTTTATATTTCTGAAAACAGCCTTCTCCGTATCAGGGTCCGGCGCCAACCTCACACCATCCCGCAGCAGGCTCTCCACTTCGCGGGCAATCTTCTGCGGCTTGTGATTCTCATCGCCAAAATACCTGAAAAAAACTCTGAGCGCATCGCGCGTTGCCGCTGGTATACAATCACCGCTCTTTATATGGCCGCATTCCGCAAGATATGCAAGCAGTTTATCAATTATTCGGCCTCCATCATCAGCCGGCTGTGCGGTCTGCCGGCCGGCATGCCTGAGCAAATAATCATAAAAGCTGCTGCTGTCCTGAAAATCGCACCCCTCAATCCGCACATCATTGTCCGAAGATACGATCAGGCAGCTCGCGCCCAGCGCTGCCGCGTGAAAGCCCAGATCCCGTATCATCTCATCAGCTGTTTGCGGAGCTGCAAAACGCACGGTAAGCTCTGCGCCACCAGCGTCGCGGCTTGAACCAATGCCGTCTCCGTCAAAAACGACTGTCCACTGCTCTCCGGGCCGCAGGGCGCGCAAGCAGTGGTCGATGAGCCACTGCCTGGCTGCCTCGCCACCCTTCGTCTGCTCCAGATGAGAGCCGCTGGGATTGGTCCGGATGACATTGTAGCCATCTATAAGTGTGCGCCTCGCAAAGGGCATACAAGCAATCCACTTTGTTAAACACAAAACAAGAGTAAATGTAGTATACAAATATCATCCGCCTGTCAAGGATCGTGCCGGCAGCAGGCAGAAGACTGACTCAAGACCGCTTTGCAGTTGCTTTTTCAGACTTACTATGCTATTGAGAAATCCTTCTTTAGATCGGGGCGTAGCGCAGCCTGGTAGCGCACCTGCCTTGGGCGCAGGGAGTCGCTGGTTCAAATCCAGTCGCCCCGATAAAATACCATCCGCATACAAAAAAGCATACCTGTGTAATAGTTTTTATTCCCATAGTGTGTGGCAACCTGGCATCAGGAGAAAACCAATGATCCGAATTTCCGCTGGAGCGCGTATCTCCTGAAGGTTATACTGTTTTTTAAAATGCTCTGAGTAGGCCCATCATTTATCCACATGCAATGGGGAAATTCTGTGGATAAGGGGTTTACAACCCCCTGCACGACATGCAGGGGAGCCCTGTTTCCCGCTTTGCTCAGAAACTGCGCACAAACAAAAATCACCGGCAAAACTTTCAACATATTTTTAAACTTCCGCCTATCCAAACAACCTTAAAATATGTTACATAATATTTTATTTAAATAGTCGAACGGTTTACACGCTAAATTAATAGCTGCTTCGTGCCCACATAATTAGAAACAAACAGGCAGGCAAAAAGCAGTACCGTGATTAAAAGACAATATAGACACTCACAGCTTTTTATGCTTAAAGGGTTCAACATGAAAAAACTTGCAATAGGCATCACGCTGGGCGTCATTGTAGCGGCCGCGCTGCTATTTTTCGCACTGCGGGGAAAAAGCTCATCCATGTACAAAACAGATAAGGCTGCCAAAGGCGATATCCGCTCGGCCTGCATCGCCACCGGCACGGTCAATCCCACGACTACCGTGCTTGTTGGCACTCAGGTATCCGGCCGCATAAAAGAGCTGTACGCCGATTTCAACTCGCCGGTCACGAAGGGGCAGCTCATCGCGCTCATCGATCCGGCGCCGTTCGAGTCGCAGCTTGAGCAGGCCAGGGCAAATCTGCTGTCGGCGCAGGCCGGCCTTGCAAAGGCGCAGGCCACGCTCAAAGATTCGGAGCGGAATTTTGAGCGCAAGCGGCGGCTTTTCGCAAGCAGGGTCATCGGCAAAAGCGAAATTGACGCCGAAGAGACCAGCAATGCTGTGGCAAAAGCACAGGTGGGCCTGGCCGAGGCACAGGTGGTTCAGGCCGTGGCTTCATACAAGCTTGCGGAAACGAACCTGCAGTATACAAAAATTATTTCTCCCGTAGACGGCATCGTCATATCACGCAATGTCGACATCGGCCAGACCATGGCCGCCATGTTCCAGAGCCCGACGCTTTTCTCCATTGCCCAGGACCTGAGCAAAATGCAGATCAACACCAATGTGGATGAATCCGATATCGGTCGCATCCAGTCGGCGCAGGATGCGGAATTTGTGGTCGATGCCTACCCTGAGACGGTTTTTACCGGCAAAGTTACGCAGGTGCGCAATGCGCCCGTGGTGGTGCAGAATGTTGTCACCTATGATGTGGTCATCACGGTTGCAAACCCCGATCTCAAGCTCAAGCCCGGCATGACCGCCAATGTGTCGATTATAACCGGCGTAAAAAATAACGTGCTGCGCGTGCCCAACGCGGCGCTGCGCTTCAAGCCGAAAAAAATGCCTGAAGGCGCCCCGGTGGAACACGGCCAAAAAGTATGGCTCCCGGATGGCGATGAGGCAAAGCCCGTCAGGGTCACAACAGGAATTACCGACGGTAGCTGGTCGGAGGTGCTCGAAGGAGACATTGCCGAAGGCCAGGAGGTAATCGTCGGATTAGCCGAAAAAGAAAAGAAATAGGGTGAATACGCTGCGCGGAACACCTTTTTTTAAAAGCTCCTTATGAATGAAACCCTCATAGAAGTCAGCAGCCTCTCCCGCCTATATCACGTAGGCGACAGCGACATTGCCGCGCTTAACAATGTGAGCCTGAGCATCGCCAAGGGCGAGTTCGTGTCCATCATGGGCCCTTCGGGCTCGGGCAAATCAACCTTCATGAATCTCATCGGCTGCCTCGACACGCCCAGCAGCGGCACGTATATGCTCGATGGCGCCGATGTCAGCCGCCTTGTGCGCGACGAGCTGGCGGAAATCCGCAATAACAAAATAGGGTTTGTGTTCCAGGGCTTCAATCTGCTGTCGCGCACCACCGCCCTTGAAAACGTGGAGCTTCCGCTTCTCTACAGCGGCATGCCTGCGCGGCAGCGGCGGGAGCGTGCTCTTGATGCGCTCCGAACCGTGGGCCTGGAAGACCGCGTCGACCACCAGCCCAACCAGCTCTCCGGCGGCCAGCAGCAGCGCGTGACCATCGCCCGGGCCATTGTCAATAAGGCGCCCATTATTCTTGCCGACGAGCCCACGGGAAATCTCGACACGAAAACAAGCGCCGAGATAATGGACCTTTTCGTGAGCCTCAATCGCGACTCGGGCATTACCGTTATACTGGTAACCCATGAAAACGATATCGCCGCCTATGGCAGGCGTTTGGTAAGGTTTCGCGACGGGTGCATTATCAGCGACGAGGAAACAGGGTAGTCCGCCGGAGCGGACGGAAGGCAGAAGTCAGGAGTCAGAATCCAGAATTCAGTAGGGACAAAAAAAGTTCGGAGAAAAAATTGAGATCGTAGGGGCAGGTTTCAAACCTGCCCTGAGTTTGAAAAAAGGCATCAGATGTCGGCATAAAAAACAGCGGGAGCGTTTCAGGAGATGATTGTTCGAAGAAAACAAGCAAGCTTCTGGAAGCCTATACGTCTTCCATTCTGGATTCTGACTGCTGAATTCTTAATTCTTTTTTAAAGAACCTTACTCATGATCAACATACCCGTTACCATCAGAATATCTCTCCGGGCGCTGCGTGCCAATAAAATGCGCTCGGGCCTTACCATGCTCGGCATTGTTATCGGCGTTGGCGCCGTGATCGCCATGCTCGCCATCGGCGCAGGCGCCCGCGAGCGCGTGTCTGCAGAAATCGACAGCATGGGCAGCAACCTGCTCATCGTCTTCTCCGGCTCAACCTCCTCGGGCGGCGCGCGTATGGGCGCTGGGTCCGACCCCACCATAACGCTGCAGGATGCCGAGGCGATCAAGCGGGAATGCCCGGCCGTGCTCGATGTCGGGCCCTCGCACAGCGGAACGGCGCAGATCGTGTATGGCAACCAGAACTGGTCAACCATAGTGATCGGCACCACGCCGAGCCTGCTGGAGATACGCGAGTGGCAAATCGCTCAAGGCAGGCCCCTGACCGAGCAGGATGACCGCAGCATTTCAAAAGTCTGCGTCCTGGGCAAAACAGTCGTCGACAACCTTTTCGGCGGCATCGACCCCATTGGCAAAGTCGTGCGCATAAAAAAAGTTCCCTTCACGGTTATCGGCGTGCTGGGCAGCAAAGGCCAGACCATGATGGGCCAGGATCAGGACGACATCATCTATGTGCCCATAGCAACAGCCCAAAAAAAGCTGTTTCGGCCGGTATTTGCCGGCATGATACAGTTCATGATGATTAAAGCCCGCAGCGTTGAAGAGCTCGAAACCGCAGAGCAGCAGATCAATGATCTTTTGCGGCAGCGGCACCGCATCGGCCCGAATCAGGAAAATGATTTCACCGTCAAAAACCTCACGCAGATGATGCAGACCGCTGTCAATATCGCCCGCATTATGACTCTGCTGCTGGGGGCCATTGCCTCCATTTCTCTTCTCGTCGGCGGCATCGGCATCATGAATATCATGCTCGTATCGGTAACCGAGCGCACGCGCGAAATCGGCATCCGCATTGCCGTTGGCGCAAAAACATGGGACATCCGGCTGCAGTTCATCATCGAGGCTGTCACGCTCTCGCTTATCGGCGGCGGGATCGGCATCATCTTCGGCCAGGCAGGATCCATAGCAGTTGCGAATCTGGCCGGATTGCCGGTTATCATCTCACCTCTTTCAATTGCCCTGGCTTTCGGGTTTTCCGCGGCTGTCGGCGTTTTCTTTGGATTTTATCCGGCATACAAGGCTTCGCTCTTGAATCCCATCGACGCTTTACGGTATGAATAATAAAACCTCTTTTAGAGCAATTTAAGTTTGAAGTGGCCTTTGCTGCGACTTCAGCTAACCTCAACCCGTTCGCCCTGAGCCTGTCGAAGGGTTGAACGGAAGACTCAATCCCGCTCATG
>JAFGCP010000279.1 GCA_016932595.1 Deltaproteobacteria bacterium | reverse complement strand
TAGCGAGCTGCACCCAGAGCAGGCCCTGCCAAAACCCGAAAGCCATGCCGCCGATGGGGCACAAAAGCAGCCGCGGCACGCCGACAGCAACCAGTCCCGCAACGGCAAAGATAAACACAAGTGGCGCTGCCCAGCCAAAGCTGCGCAAATACTCGCTTATTTCGTGAATGCGGCCGAACTGCTCGCGAAACTGGGGCAGAAAAAATATCATAACACTGCCCGCAACCAGCAGTACCGGGAGGACTGCTCTAACAGCCGAGCGGTGACTAAAGGTAAATCGCCGTACCAGTTTTGATGTTGCTGCGGTGTCGTTGCTCTGCTGCATTTTATTTTTCATGGTTTCAAATTATATGAATTAATCGGCAGTATGTACTAAAACTTTACGCAAATGAAACTATGTGCGGCCACGAATCGGCCGAATGGCAAAACACGATAATTTCAGAAACAAGCAGTACTGTTCTATTCCACACACATATGTCTCCTGTTGCGGGAGCAGTTCATAAAGAGCTTATATATATAGCATGCATTTATGAATTACCGGTTAAAAGCTAATTAAAAAAAATACCCTGCCCCGCAGCAAGCTGCGGAAAATGCAAACCCGGGCGATTTAAAATTATTATCCGTCATTGTGTGGGTGGGTATTGACAAGCAGATAATAAATTTTATGGCCGATAGTTTCTTCCTCCAGCACCTTTATTTTGCTTTTAATATCATCGGGAAGTTTTGCATAATCTTTTTCTCTTGAAAGGCAGTAGACCCTCGCCGGCGAATCAAGAAGCGTGCGGATCATCGCCGCATCGCGCAATTCGGAGATCGGATAGCGGGGCAAAAAATAATTAAAAAAATACGGCGAAAAAGTCGCAAACAGCTTATCCTCGGGCTGAACCGTCTTGCGTATTGTTTCGCAGAATGCATGCTCCGGCCTTTCTTCGGTCGTGGCAGGAAGAATGACGCCCACAAAAAGCCCATACACAAGGGTCGTGCAAGCCACGATCAGATACGGCATGCGCCTCACAAGCTGCAGGTCCTGCCGCTTGCGCAGCCAGACAAACCCCAAAGCACAAACGAAGCAGGCAGCGGCAAACAGCAGCCAACGGCCTGCTTCAATGTTTTTTACCGGCCCGATATTGCCGACAAGCATGACAATGCCTGCCACTCCTGCAGCAGGAAGAGCGCCTGCTATAAGATAACAGGGGACCATGAAAAGCTTCGAGCGGAAAAGCCCGGCAAACAACTCTTCACTGCGGATACAGTCAGTAAAAAATTTTGCCATGAGCATGGCAGCCGCCGGATACAGGGGCAGCAGGTACAGGTTGCGCTTGCCGGATACAAGCGTAAACATTACAAAGGTAAAAACAAACCATATAACCGGCAGCAGTATCTCTTTGTTCCGGCTGCGATATTTCCAGAAATACACCGCTGCAGCAGGCACAAAAAAGCTCCAGGGTAAAAAATCAACAGGGAATCCCAGAAAATAATAATAGAAGGCCTCCTTATGCGCAAAAGATTCAACCGTGCGGCCGAAGGTCTGCTGAAAAAGAATGTTCTGTGTATATGCCTCGCCGCCCATAATGCATGCCGGAACGAGCCAGGCCGCTAAAATGCCAATGGCAATGATCAGCCCTTTAACTATATGCAGGTCTTTTATGCGGCCAAGCTCTTTTCGGGCCAGCACAAAGAGCAGCATGGACGCAAGCGGTATGACAAGCCCCACGGGCCCCTTCGTGAGCAGCGCTGCACCCATGGCAATATAGCCCCCGAGCATATATTTTTTTCCCTTTTCCGCGCGGGTGTAGCCGATATACAAAAGCAGCAGGCTAAGCGTTGTCCAGAATGCAAGTATCGTGTCAAAATGTGCGCTGGTGGTGGTGCTGAAAAACTGCTCGCAGCAGAACAGGACGCCGGCCGCGAGCAGCCCTGTGCCGGGGTCGAAAAGCCGGGCTGCAAACATATACGTCAGCAGAATGAGGCCAAGCCCGGCAAGGACCGACGGCAACCGCGCCTCGAAAGCCGACACATCGCCTGAGGGCACTGCTGAAAGCGCCATGAGCCAGAAAAACAGAGGCGGCTTGTCGGGGTACATCTCAGCGTTGAGATGCGGAACGATATACTGGCCTGTTTCGCGCATTTCCCGGGCAATCTGGGCATACCGCGGCTCATCGGCTCCTTTCAGCTCCCAGCCGCCCAGGTTGCCGAGCATGACAGCGCCGAACAGCGCCAGCACTGCTATAATTTTTATATTTTTCGCAACCACTGACATGCGTTTCCCCTGGGGCCAGTCCCCTCTGCAGCCATTTCCCTTTTGCAGGCAACCGCGGTTGCCCCCTGTCTTTGTGTTTGAGATAGCACTTTTAAATGAAATACATCTTGCATTCAAGTTAATCTTTTGTAATGCGGAAAAATTTTACTTCAAAAAAGACGTAAAACCATATAAGATATAAAAAATCCCCCCTCTTTCGTGGCTTCATAAGCAAACCTCCATGGCTCGCTGTATAAAGCAGGATAGATGAATTTATTTTAATGTGCATTTAAGACTGTTTTCAGATATTTTAAAGCTGTTTGAAAATTTTTTCAGCCAAACAGCCTTTAGCTTAAGGATAGTTCAGTGGCAGTACAGTTTTTCTTTGACACAAAAAAAAATTTACAAGCCTTGTCTTCACCTGCCGATGACGGGCATATCATTTTAAACGGCACCGGCACGGGAACGCTGTTCCTCATCCACGGCCTGACCGGCACGCCCAATGAAATGCGGTATCTGGCAAACTTTTTCCATAAAAAAAAAGGCTATACGGTCGTGTGCCCGCGGCTGGCCAACCACGGAGCGCCCCTGAGTACACTTAAAAAATCCCGCTGGCAGGAATTTTACTCCTCCGTGCGCGAAGCTTTTCTGCAGGTGCGGCAGAAATTTGACGGCCCCATCTTTGCCGCCGGGCTCTCCATGGGCGCGCTGCTGTCGCTGCTGCTGGCAGAAGAATTTCCAGGCCGGGTGGCGGGAGTGAGCTGCCTGTCTCCCACCCTGTTCTATGACGGCTGGAACATACCCTGGTATTCCAAAATACTGCTGCCGCTTTTTTATGCAACGCCGCTCAAGCATGTTGCGTATTTCAAGGAAGAGCCGCCCTATGGCATTAAAAACAAAGCCCTGCAGAACCGCATTCATAAATATTATACGACGGCTTCCTTCCATGACCAGCAGGGAGTTGCCGAGTACGGCTATCCGTATTTTCCTTTAAGCCTGCTGCACCAGCTGCAGAAACTGATACGGCATCTGAACGGCAAGCTGCCGGCCATCAATGCACCGGTGCAGCTCATCCAGGCGCGGGAGGATGATATGACCAGCATAAAAAACTCCACTTTTATTTATGAAAACATCGGATCGGCAGTAAAAGAAATAATCCTTCTTGACGACTGCTATCATGTGATTACCGCCGATCAGGAACGGGCAGAGGTTGCCCGCAACATGGATGCTTTTTTCAGAAAAATCAGCGGCAGCAATCAATGCGCCGCACATACGGGATGATCCATGACGCCATATCGGACAACGGCAGCACAACCCCTAACTGAGCCTGCTCCTGAACAGGCCCTTAGACTCCAAAACTGCCAGGTGTTCTTCGATTTCGACAATACCATAACCGCCTTCGACGTGCTGGACGGTATCATCGAGCAATTTTCGGTCAATCACGACTGGATCGCCTATGAGGAGGCCTGGAAAAAAGGCAAAATCGGCTCGCGCCAGTGCCTGGAGGGTCAGCTTCGATCAATCCGGGTCGAGCGCTCCCGGCTGCATGACTACCTGAAAACCGTGAGCATCGATGCGGCATTCGGCAGGCTGCTGGCGCTGCTGCGCCGGCACGGCGTGGAGCCCGTGATCGTGAGCGACAGCTTTACACAGATTATCCGCTACATACTTGATCATAACGGCATCAGCGGCATTACCGTGCATGCAAACACGCTGCGCATGCAGGCCGACAGGCTGCTGCCGTCATTTCCGCATGCAGGCGCCGAGTGCGGCCGCTGCGGCCACTGCAAAACGGAAACACTTGCCAGAGCAGAATTTGCAGGCAAACAGGCAATCTATATCGGCGACGGCCTGTCAGACCTGTGCCCGGCGCGCCGCTCAAACCTGGTCTTTGCCAAGCGCGGCTGCTCTCTGCAGCGCCACCTGCTTGAAGCGGACAGGCACTGCCACCCCTTTGACGATCTCAGCGACATTTACCTTTTCTTCAAGGAGTTTACTGATGAACGCAACACCCTCGCACCATTCGCCCCGTACCCGGTCACTGCTGTCTGAGCAGGAGCTGCTCGAACTCGAAGCACAATACTGCTCCTGGGGCGATACGGTCCATTACGCTGAAAAACTTGATATTTTTACAAGATCAGAGGGCAACTGCCTGTACGATGCAGAGGGAACGGAGTATTTCGACCTGCAGATGTGGTATTCGGCCGTCAACTTCGGCTACGGCAACCAGCGGCTCAATGCCGCGCTGAAACGCCAGATAGACACGCTGCCCCAGCTTGCCTGCCAGTACCTGCACCGGGAAAAAATAGAGCTCGCCGCCGCCCTTGCCCGGCGCATTGAAAAAACCTTCGGCCAAAAGGGCCGCATTCATTTCAATGTGGGCGGCGCTGCCGCGGTTGAGGACTCCATGAAGGTGGTGCGCAATCGCACGGGTAAAAACTTCGTCTTCGCCTTCATGGGCGGCTATCATGGCAGAACGCTCGGGGCTTCGGCCATTACCTCCAGCTACCGTTACCGGGAGCACTATGGCCACTTTGCCGACCGGGCATGGTTCATTCCCTACCCGTACTGCTTCCGCTGCCACTATGAAAAAAAGCG
>JAFGCP010000278.1 GCA_016932595.1 Deltaproteobacteria bacterium | reverse complement strand
CCAGTTGCCGCACCAGCCTCCAGACCCCACGGCAGCATGCAGCATGGGCGCAAGAGCGCGTCTCATGGCGGCCCGGCCATGAGGGAAGCAGCCGGTCACCGAGCGGGAACCGGAAATGTGCCGCCGCGCCGCAAATGGGCAGCCTGAGGGCCGGAAGCAGGCGCCGTACACTGCCCGAGGAGACATGAAGAACCAGTGCCTGTGGTGCGCTTTGAGAGACAGGCGCAGGCTTTTTTTTGCAGAGGGGGTTCCGGCCCGGCAGGGTCCTTCTTAAAGGGGTTTTACAGGTTCAGCACTACTGGGCCGTGACATTTCAAATTATGTTGTGTCCGCTTTGTAGGAGCGCATGTATGCGCGATTGTTTCGCGGCTGAAGCCGCTCCTACAGTGGGAAACTGCCAAAATGAATTGTCATGGCCTACTACTTTTTCTTTAGCCTGTCGTTCTCCAGATTTTTTTGTACTATCTTACAAATTTCGTTCAGTGTCGCCGCCACCCCCATGCCGGTTATTGCACTTGATTCAAAAGCAGGTATCTTATTGAGTCGATTGAACGTGGCATTGAGCACATCAACCGGTATGATATTGGGCAGATCCCGTTTATTATACTGCAGCACGAAGGGGAATGTGTTGAGGTCCTTTTTGTAAAAGCGCAGATGTTCCCCGAGATCCTTCAGGCTTGCAATATTTTCCTGAAGCCTGCTGTTTTGCGAATCAACGACAAACACCACTCCGTCGGCGCCCATCAGCACGGCGCGCCGGGTGAGCGCATACTGCACCTGCCCCGGCACAGTATAGAGATGGAAGTGGGTTTTAAACCCGCTTATATAGCGCTCAATCAGGAGAAAATCAAAAAACAGCGTCCGGTCATCTTTCGTGGCCAGCGACACAAGTTCTCCGCATTGCTGGGGGCCCAGCATCTTGTGAATATGCTGCAGATTTGTTGTCTTGCCGCACAGCCCCGGGCCGCAATATACTATCTTTAAATCAATCTCGCGTTTTGCCAAATTAAACATTGCCATGGTTTTTTACGATCTGCGTGAAAGAGGTTTTATTGCCTTCAAAAAAGTATCCATGATGCCGGCTGCTGAAGAGGGCAGCTCAAACACTGCGGGTGTTTGTTGCCTGTCATAGATGCCGGTCTGACATGACGATCAGCATCTTACATCTTCTGAAAAACCTTCAAGGCTTTTTCTCAATCCTTCTGTGCGCAGAGTCCAGACCCGGTTGACACATCGGGCTGAGCCTGTCGTGTTCCGTGAGACCCATGATTTTTATATAGCATTTGGCTGTATTGTCAAGCCGGCAAGGGCTGCTTTGTAAAAACCCCCTTTTCGACTTTATCATGTTCAGGGGAATGAGGATCAGCAGCCGCGCATGCATGTGTCGTACAGAATGATCCTGAATGATTGACTCATGATTCAGCAGGTGATGCCTGATGGTGCATGTGCCGGGGTATTGAGATACATTCTTAAGAGTTTTTAAATTTTTGTTCAATCAGAAGATCCAGATGTTTTTTCAGCGTGCCGGTTGAAAGTTCGATAAAAGAATTTTTATCACCGTATGTCTGCTCGAATATCGCAAGGTCAATTTCAAAGGTGCGTGTTTCCGTATAGATGACTTTAAAGTCATACCGGATCTGCCCCATGAGCGTGAGAAAGAATGACCCTTTTTTTTCACCTTCGCCGAGATTGAGAATTTCCGCCTTCCAATTCATCATCTCTCCTTCATCCAATAAATGTTAAGCAGCCTGTTCCCGAAGGGGCATGGGGGTACTATGCTTACAGGATAGTAGACATTATCGGTTTTGTACAATAATTATTTTTTTTGAAGGCTGTTTTATAATTTTAAATTAATAAATAAATTTACTCAAATTAATCAAATTATTATTTTATGTATAAAGTTATAATTTAAGAATGAGTATTTATACTCAAGTAATTTGAGTATTTCTACTCATTGCGCTTGCCCTTGATTTTTGTTATTGAAAATACAGCCCGGCACTGGCGCATGCCGGAGCAGGCCGTATTTTTTTGTATCGCATTCAGAGGGGCGTCTGTTTAAATCCGAACAGGGCTTGTGCGGATTGCACGTACGCAAACCACCATAGGAAATCAGAAAAATCAGCTACGAGTAAGGGCCACTACTCTCGGCCCCTGCTTCTGCTCAGGCAGTATTTTTTTTAACTTTCATTAATTGAAAGGGCCCTGTAATGGCAAAAGATTCAAAGCGCGTGTATGGCTGGAAACCCGATATACCTGATCAGCGCGACATACGGTATGGCGCTGTGTACAAAGTTCCAAAGAAGCTGCCGCCCAAAGCAGATCTGCGGCCCCTGTGCCCGTCAGTCGAGGATCAGGGCAATCTGGGCAGCTGCACCGCCCATGCCCTCACCAGCGCTCTTGAAGTTCTTGAAAGAAAAAACGGCCTGCCGGTTGTGGAGATGAGCCGGCTTTTTGTCTACTACAATGAGCGGGTCATGGAAGGCAGCATTGATTCCGATGACGGCGCCATGCTGCGCGACGGCATTAAAACCCTTGTGAAGGAGGGCGCCTGCAGGGAAGAAAAATGGCCCTATATCATCAGCAGGTTTAAAGAGAAGCCACCAGCCGCCTGCTACAGGGATGGGCTCAAGCATCAGATACTTGACTATCAGCGCCTTGATACGGTCGACCAGATGCGGGCCTGCCTTGCCGGCGGGTTTCCGTTTGTGTTCGGCTTTGCCGTGTATGAAAGCTTTGAAACGCAGGCGGTAGCACAGACCGGCAAGGCTGTCATGCCCAAGCCAACCGAGCGGATGCTGGGCGGGCATGCGGTTTTAGCGGTCGGCTACAGTGATACACAGAAAAGATTTATCGTGCGCAATTCCTGGGGTGCCGATTGGGGCATGAACGGGTATTTCACCATGCCGTACGCCTATCTCGCCAGCCGTTATCTGTCGGATGATTTCTGGACGATTCGCAGCGGGGGGAGCTGATGTAAGAAAAACCGTGGATTGTATTAGAACCCCTAACTCAATAGTGTAGTCTGCATACATATCTGAAAACGAATTCTTTATCCGTTTGCCCTGCATCCTGAGCATGTCGAAGGATCAAAGGGGTGAACGGTTCAATACAGGAAAGGCAAGTCCGTTCATGGTTCGACGAGCCCGCCACGAACGGACTTGCCCTGCATGTAGCATGCGGCTGCAAAAGAAAGATGCATGTTTTAGAGCGCGTATGAAAAGTCATGTAATGTCATCCTGAACGAAGTGAAGGATCTCTGAATGCATTAAAACCCCGAGATTCTTCGCTGCGTTCAGAATGACAAAATAAAGGGGTTTTGGCTTTTTCGTACACGCTATCGTATAGTAATCGTCTCATAGTTGTCTTTACATTGTGTCATTCCGGGGCATGCCGGAATCCAGGCATTATGTTAACTGGTTTCCGGTTTTCGCCGGGAAGACTGCTGAAGATGACAATGTCTTGGGGTGAATACTCTTATGAGACCGATAATAAATTGGTCCTGCGCAGAAATATTTATACTCATATGAAATTGAGTATTTGTACTCATATGCAACACCAGTGGTATGTGATATGAAAAACAAGATGTTTTAGTATTGTCTACACGTTGTCAGTACGTTTGAGGGGTAGTATCTGTGGGGGGCATCTCGCTTTATCTTCTTTCCGTCTCACCATCTATCCTGCAGAAAAATAATCATAGATCGGCGTAATTCCCAACAGGAGTTTCGGCTTCGGTAATTTTTAAAGAGCTGGGATGAAGAAAGCAATTCAACAATTTCAACAGGGTTAATTTTTCCGTCGGGCTTCGCTACCATGGCACAGTAACAGAAAAAGCGCAAAGCGCTTGTTTTGCCATGAGCGACGGCTTTTTCTATTTTAGTAACAATTTTCAATCAATACAAGGTCTGCAGGCAATAAAATCAAAGTTAAAAATGAAGAGAATAAATATAACCAAGGGGTGAGTTCTATGAAACATATCCGCCAATATGCTTTTTTGCTTTTAACCGTTTTTTTTCTCGCAGCACTTGTATGCCCGCATGCTGCATTGAGCAGTGATGAGGCTTTAGTCAATGGCGTTACCTGGCTTGTGGATAACCAGACTCCGGACAATGGCGCCTGGGGCAGCGACACGGTTAGAGAAACAGCAACGGTGGTGGATGTTTTAAAGAATCTTGAACCCACCGGTGCGGCATATAGTAATGGCGTTGGGTATCTTAAAAATACAGAGGCTCTCTGTACCGATCATGTGAGCCGGAGGATAGCATCCTTGGCCGGGGCCGGCCAACTGAATCAAATCGATGTCGATCTCCTTCTCAACCTGCAAAACCCCGATGGCGGCTTTGGCTTTGCCGCTGGGTGGCCAAGCTCGGTTGCCGACAGCCTTTTTGCCGCGCAGGCGCTTGCGGAGGCTGGTAATGCCGATACAACCAGTACCGGGAAGCTCCTCTCTTATCTTACCCAAAACCAGAATGCAGATGGCAGCTTCGGCTTTATCAGCGGTGAAGGAAACCTTTATCTCACGGCATATGCCGCGCAGGTGTTTAGTAAATATCTGCTGCGCTATGCTACCCTGAAACCATACAGCGAAAGTGCACTAGCATTTCTCTCAGGCTTTAATCAGGAGAATGGCTGTTTTACAAGTCCGGATGCCAGTCCGGTTGTAACAACCGCACTGGCGGCGCGTGCGCTTATTGCGGCAGGTGGGAGCGCAATGACGCTGCTCAATGCACGCTTGTTTATTTCAGATCAGCAGCAGGAAAACGGCAGCTGGGAAGATGATCCCGTGGCCACAGCCCTTGCGCTTCAAGCCCTTTGGCATGATGCATCGCAGGAGGAAAATCCCGATAATGGCACAAGTATCGATCCTGATGTCCCCAGGCCCAATCTCACTATTGCTGCCGGCAATATCAGGCTTATTCCGGCACATCCGGTTGATGGTGAACGGGCCACGGTGACATTCACCGTTTTAAATACCGGCTCTGCTGCAGCTCAGCATGTCGATGTGGCATTGTATGCGGAATCGCCGCTTAATAGCGGTGCAACCGTACTTGGCCGCCTGGGCAGCCCTGTAGCGAGTATTGCGCCGGAGAGTTCGGTAGTGGTGTCAATTTCCTGGACGGTTGTTCGCAAGACCGGCAGGGAAGCTGTGTATCTGTTCGTTGATCCGGATAATATCGTCAATAACGAGAGCAATAAGAATGACAATATAGCATCCAGCGAATTTACCGTCAGCACCATTGCCGACCTTTCGATCAGTCCCACGGACATCACCTTTGATAATCCTGCCCCGTTTGAAGGCGAAGCCTTCACCATGAGCGCTCTCATCCGCAATATTGGCGAAACCGATGTGGGGCCGGTAACGGTTAATGTGTACAAAATAGCCGGGCAGGAAAGCGCGTTAATTGGAGCGCTGAATTATTCCGGTATTGCCGGCGGCAGTTTTGCAGCGGCAGATATTAATTTAAGGCTTAATGCCGGCACATATGCTTTTGCAATGGAAGCGCTGCCGGTGGATGCGGTTTCCTCAAATAACAGAGCTCAAGCAAGTATTACCGTGCGGGCCGCTGGTTTCCGCGGCATAGATCTGTCTGTTTCAGCCGCGGAGATACTCATTTCTCAGGACAACCCCGCATCTGATGGCCCCATTATCATACAAACCATCATCCGCAATCTTGGCGACCAGGATGCCAGTAATGTTACGGTCACCATGTATGATGGCGATCCTGATAGACTGCCTGACCCGTATGATCCGGAAGACAAGCCTGCCGTGTATCTGGCAAGCTGGACTTTTGTGGCGATCATCGAAGGAGGGTATAAATCGGTGTCCACGCAGAGATATGGATGCCTTCAGCCTGGCAATCATGAGATATATGTGGTTGTTGATCCTGTCTCCGGAGAGCTGAGCCGAATTAATAATACAGCCCATAAAGCAGTTACTGTTTTTGAACCCGATCAAAGTGTCGAGCTGTCAATTGCAAGTGACAATATAACCTTTGACCCTGCTGAGCCGCAGCTTGGCGATATGGTTGCCATAAACTGCAATTTCAGGAATAACGGGGACCTGCCTGTCCGGAACTTAAAGGTGCGCGTCTATACTGGCAATCCGGAAACCGGTGGCGCCGAGCTGTGCCCCGAGGTTCTCTTCCCCTATATTAATCCGCGCTCCACTAACACCTTAACAATCAATAAAGATACGACCGGCTGGGGCGGCGAGCATGCACTCTATGTACTCCTTGATCCTGATAACTCCACCGGTGATACAAACAGGAATGATAATCGAGCATCACGCCAGCTTTCTGTTGCAGTGCCGCCAGGCAGAGACTTTGTTGACCTTGCCATAGAAGGCGGGGGAATTAGCGTTACCCCTCCTGATCCGGTCTGGGGCACGGTTGTGCAGCTGAACTGCCCGGTTCATAATTACGGTACTGAGCCTTCAGAGGGAGCAGTCGTTGAATTCTTTAATGGTAACCCGGACCAAGGCGGCACGTTAATCGATAATTTAACAATCGATACTTCTCTCAACCCGGGCGACACTGCTAATGCCAGCGTACAATGGGACATGTCAGGAAAAGCCGGCCAGCAAACTGTTTTTGTCAGGGTTTTCGCTCTGCCGGCAGGGACCACTGAGAGTAATATTTTTAACAATAGCGCTGAAACAAGCATCGGCGTGAAAGCGCCTGATCTGTCTATCCAATCCGAAGATATCAGCTATACACCGGCACAGCCTCTTGCTGGAGAGCCCTTGAATATACAGTGCAGGATTCGAAATATCGGCAATGAGCCGGCCGGAGGCTATACGGTTAATCTTTATAAAGACAACATTGACGCATCTGACCTGATAGCCAGTATTTCAAAACCCGGAATTGCAGCGGGTGACTCGGATAATATTTCGTTTCAGTGGATCGCCCCGTCTGCTGAAGGGGCATACAAAATGCATATTGTTGTACTGCCGGATGCGCCTGACGCCAACAGCTCTAACAATACCGCCCGGCGCACGGTATACACCACAACGCTAGCCGATCTCACGATAGATGATTCAAGCATCACGGTAGAGCTGCGTAATCCCGACATAAATGATTTAATCACCATCCGGGCAGAGATTAAAAATACCGGCGGCATTTTTGCTACAGGGGCGCGTGTGGGGTTTTATGACGGCGTTCCAGCAGAAGATGACAGCAACAGGATTGGTGACGAGCACAGCATAACCGTGTACGGCCATTCATCTGAATTTGTTGATAAAACGATTTTTCTCACGACTGCGGGAACCCATACTATCTATGTCGTCGTGAACCGCAGTGGGAGTATTCATGAATCAAGCTATACCAACAACCAGGCATCCTTTCAGGTTTTTGTTAGTGCCCTGGCAGATCTATCAGTTGCTTCTAACGAAATTGATGTATCTCCGGCAGCCCCCGGACTCGGCGATACCGTATCGATATCCGCCATTGTACGCAACCATAGTGATCAGGTTTTTCATGATGTAATGGTCAGGTTTTACGATGGCGATCCTGCTATGGTTTCAGCAGTTTTGGTGGATGTGAAGCAGACAACCTTTTTTGCAAATGAGGTAAAGCAGATTTCAGGGCACTATGAAGGTATCGGCGGCGGCATGCATGAGCTATGGGTTGCTGTTGAAGAGCAGGCCGGCGAAGCCGAAATCGGCAATAACAGAGCATACCGCTCGGTGGCCGTGCCTTCACCGGATCAGCCCGATCTTTATATCGGACAGGGGCAGTTGACCTTCAGCCCCATCAGGCCAATGGCTGGAGAGTCGGTCACTATAACTGCAATGGTGACAAACTATAGTGAGTCAGCAGCACAGGAAGCACAGGTGCTGTTCTATGACGAAATGCCGGGTTCTGATTCGGCTCAGCTGATCGGGAAGGCTACGCGGGATATCGTAACCGGCAAGGCTGAAGTCAGTACTGTCTTTACAGAGGGTCAGCATGAAATTTATGCGGTTGTTGAACCCGTCTTGAATGAAGCGAATCTCAACAATAATACTGCCAAAGCGACAATCACAGTCAGCACATTGGTAGGGTTTTATGATGATTGCGGAAATCCGGACAATGAACCGCATCTGTATCAAGACCCGCAGGGTCAGCCTCAGACTATCGATATAAGAATTGACAATGTAACACAGGAGAATTTTGAGCAGTCTATTACCGCCAGTATGCATCCGGCATTGGTGCAGTACCGGTACACCGGCCTGAACCCAAAGGAATACTATCAGGTTGTTGTAAATTATCTGCAGGAACTAGGCAGTGGCCGCGTACAGCGCCTGTCCGCCGACAATAGGCTGCTTCATGATGCGCTTGCTTTGCCCGAACAAACAGCACGGTATTTTACATATGACCTTCCTTTTGAGATATATGGGGACGGTACGGTCACCATTAGCTTTGAAAAGGTATCCGGCCCCAATGTGCTGGTGAGTGAAATATTCATTGTTGAAAAACAAAATAAAAAAGACGAGGCGGTGTGGAACGGGACAAACTGGCTGGTCAGGCATCAGCATGAAAATGGGGGCTGGCAGGACTATGACTCTTGTCTGAATAATGCATACGCACTTCATGCCCTTGCCTTAACCGAAAGCAAGTATATGCCGGAATACTTGAAGATTAAAAAACGCGTGTATGAAATGCAGGCTACTAATGGCAGTTGGGGATCAGTGCAGGCTACCGCATATTCAATTGTTGCATTGCTGGCTGATGGTGAAAATGCGGATTCCCTTGTGATTCAAAATGCGGTTGGCTTTTTGAAACGGGTTCAAAGTACTGATGGCAGCTGGGGCGCCAATTCAATAACTACAGGTATTGCAATGTTGGCCCTTATCAATGCAGATAAACAGGAGAACTCAGGCTGCGTGCAGGCAGGAAGAGACTGGCTTCTCGGGGCAAGAAACAGCGATGATGGATACTGGGGTGAGATAAAAGGGCAGGCATCCAGCACTGCCATAGGCTGGTATCCTGTGGCAGCACTAAAGCTTGCCGGTGGTGTGGATCCGCTTATAATCACGAAGGCGGTTGCCTATTATAAGCTCTATCGCAGAGGCGGACAGGTTTTCGATGCCAGCAGTTACCTTTCCCTGCTTTATTATACAGGGGGGTCTCAGACAGAGATTAATGCCATGCACGCTTATCTTGTTGAAAAGCAGCTGATTGATAAAGGGTCATGGTCCAAGATTGATCCGACATTAGTTAAACCAGATGTGAAACTTACAGCAGAGGTTATTATTGCTTTATGGCAAACCGGTAAAAGAGATTTAACTCTCACAAAAGGGATACAGTCTTTCAGTGAGCTTACAACCCCAACGGGTGATTGCCCTCTGATATATGAATACGGAACTTTTTCATCGTATGCAGCATTGGCTCTGCAATTTACAGATCCGCAAGGGTT
>JAFGCP010000277.1 GCA_016932595.1 Deltaproteobacteria bacterium | reverse complement strand
TTTGTTCATGCTGATCCTCCATAAATATCTTTATGAAGGTATCGGCCAAAAATATAAACTGCTAAATAAATTTATGATAAGGTACTAGCAGGGATTATCCTTCTGCCATGTCCGTCCTTTGCCGGTGAAATTACAGCGGTCTGCGATAGGGTGGTAGATGCTGACACGCTTCTTGTAACTGCAAACGGGACGCAGTCTACTGTTCAGCTTGCATATATTGTTGCCCCGGAGCCTCAACAAAAATTCGGTACTGAAGCAAAGCAGTATATTGAATCTCTTGCTTTAAACCAAGCGCTCAGAATTTATACCATCAGTTCATTTGAAAATGTACTGACTGCAGAGGTTTATTCTTCTAAAAAACAGGATCCCATTAACCGGGAGCTTGTCCGAAAAGGGTTAGCCTGGCCGATACTTGAGAACGATACAAAACATCCCTATGATTTGTCTGTAAGCTATGCCCAGAAACATTTACTGGGGGTTTGGTCCGACCCCGAGCTGAAACCGCCGGGTCAACTGACAAGCAGCGATGGTAAACAAACCGCGCTATCGCCCTATAAAGTGGGGGCTGAACGTGAAGCATCGCAGTCGCAGTCACCGTCCTCCGGAGCACATGGCGGCAATTTTTTAATGCGCAAACGGGATAACATAAACAGGGCAAATACCACAAGGGAAGCTCAGGAGGCAATCGAATAGCGCTTGAAGCCGTCAAAAAATTAAGCCGTCATTCCGTCGAAAGACAAAACGGGTAAAATCATGCGGGATGCCATACCGCGTACGGCATGGCGGAACAACATCAATACGCCATTATTCGCAAGGCGCCGGCTTTTTTATCAGGTAAACAATCAGCTGATAACCCGGCATAGTAGTGAGTCAAACGAAACTTTCCGGCTGCGCAGCATATATGTATTGTTGTCATTTCGGATAGGCGCTTTACCTGCCCCGGACATTCATTTCCGCCTGTTGCATTCCATCATTGCTGAGCTATATTTTAAAGAGAGAGGGGCGCACTATGCTTAACCTTTTTTTACAGGGGGTGTGGTATGGCTATCATAACAATTTCCAGACAATTTGGCAGTCAGGGTACCTGGGTCGCCCAAAAACTGGCGGAAGTGCTTTCGTACAGCATACTTGACAAGGAGGCACTATTGCCCATGATGACTGAGCAGGGCATAACTGATATCGAAAAGTACGATGAAAAAAAGCCGAAGTTATGGGATTCTATTGTCATGGACAGGTTTATGTATATCCATGCGCTGCAGACTGTGATTTATAAATTTGCACGGAATGACAATTGCATCATTGTGGGCAGGGGCGGTCAGTTTCTGCTGGGGCGGGTCCCCGGAATTTTAAAAGTCAGTGTTGTTGCGCCTCGTGAGGTTCGCATACAGCGGTTGCAGGCCCGGCTCAATTGCAGCCGTGGTGAAGCGGAAATGCAGGTGCGGCACAATGACGAGAACCGGCAGGGGTTCCATCATTTCTTTTTCGATATCGACTGCGATTTGCCCGATCTGTATGACATTGTTATTAACACGGCAGCCCTTTCGGTTGAAAAGGCTGTTGAACTCATACAGAATGCCCTTTTTGCGGAAGAAATTGCCGCTTGCCGTGATGCCACAGTGCACAAGCTGGACGATTTCTGCCTTGGCCAGGAGGTGATGAAAAGCATTCGCTGTAAAAAAAGAATATCCTCACCTTATCTGGACGCCTCAGTTGAAGATGGTGTGGTTACCCTGAATGGCGGCGTTATGAACTGGAACGATCTTGATGCATGCGAACATGCAGCCAGTGAAATACCGGGCGTAAAAAAAGTGGTTAATAAAATCAATTTCATCAACCCCTGGGGTATTGCCTGATGGCACTAATGCAGGTGGATGCCGGGCTGCTGGTTGAGCAATTTAAATCAGTGGCCCTGCTTTTTTTCAGCTCTCCTGCGCTTTATAAAGAGAAAATCCTGCTATCTAACGGAAGTCATTTTGAAGTATACTGTTGAATGTTCTTATTCAGCCATAGATGACAAACTTAACCCTACACGGCTCTGCGATGCGCCTTTGCCTTATTACAGTTTTAATCCTTATATGCATCACGTGTATGCTATCCGGCAGCATTGCAAATCCTGCGCATGCTGAAAAAACCTTAATTTCGCCTGCCGGTGTTTTCAATTTCCCGCTAATGCGGCACAGTGACGGGCATATGCATCAGCTTGTTGAAAACTGCTTCGCCTATGTTCGCCCCGAAACCGGCATAATCGACCCGGCCTCAGGTTATCCCTATGAGGGCTGGAATCAGGAACCGGAAAACGGGCTGTATCTTCGATCATTTACCCAGCTGACCGCCATCGGCTCATGGATTGAGTTGCTTGCAAATAGTGCTGCAGGCTACGCCGACAACCCGTACCTCTCGCGGCAGGATTCGTTCAAGAGGCTGGAGCAGGCAGTAAGGAGCCTTCGTGATGACCAGCGCAATCCGCTGGTTTCAGCAAAAGGCCTGCTTGTCAATTTTCTGGATTTGGAAAGCGGCTTACGGAAAGGGCCTTTGGAGGAAACGGTAGACCGTCAGAAGTTTATTGACGCTTTCGGTGAGAAGTCAGGAGATCCGATCTGGCAGGCTCTGCAGGCAAAGGGCTGGATAAGCCCTGAAAGGGGCGGTCATGTGGGCCGTGTCAAAAGAACCGGGCCGTATGGCTACGCATATTTCACAGGCCCTCTTGAACCTTTTGCAGATGAGAAGACAAAAGCGGCCGTCATGGGAATTCTTGATGCCCGGGCTATGACTGTAGTGTTTGGCGACAATGTGAATTTGACCGCAGCGCTTGCCAAATCGATCGGCGCACTTTTAAGCCCCGGTATCAAAGACAATGCCCATGCTGCCCGGCTAAGGCAAGAAATGGAACTTTTTATAGAAGCGCAAAAAGACGGGTACCTTAGCCTGTATGATGACAAATCCGGGACACTGGCTTTCGGCTGGGATGCGGGCAAAAACCGGTATATGGGCTGGGATGACGGTTCCGGTAATTGGGTCACGGGCCGCATGAACTATCTTATAAATGAATTCCGGGGTCCATGGATTTTTTCCATGCTTCGGTACGGCCTCCCTGAAAAATCTATTCTGAAC
>JAFGCP010000034.1 GCA_016932595.1 Deltaproteobacteria bacterium | reverse complement strand
GGTATGAAAAAAAATATATTTTACATTAAAAGAAGTTAAGGTAATTAAGCAGCAGAAACAATTTTTATTCTTTACTAAAAAATATGCCCGCCTATCGAATCATTCTTGCTGATGACCACACAATCCTGCGTCAGGGTATCAAACGCCTGGTGGAGGAAATTCCGGACATGGAGGTGCTCGCAGAGGCGCAGAACGGAGCCGAGCTGCTCGATCTCATGCGCGTGCATACTCCCGATCTTGTTATTGCCGATATTAGCATGCCGGGCATAGGCGGAATTGATGCTGCCCGTGAAATCCGCAGGCTGTATCCGGAGGTGAAGGTTCTTATACTGACCATGCACAAGCGCATAGAATATCTGCACCATGTGCTTGCCGCAGGCGCTCACGGATACCTGCTTAAAGAGGATTCGAACGATGAGCTGGCCCATGCCATTGATACCATTCGCAGGGGGCGCAGGTATATCACGCAGAGGCTTGCAGAAAATATTTCTGATTATATCTCGCAAATTGGAGCCGATGATATGGCCCTCCTGAGGGAACCGATCACCGTGCGCGAGCAGGGAATTTTGAAGCTTATCGCCGAAGGCAACTGCAGCAGAGAAATTGCCGGTATTCTGGGCATCAGCGTGCGCACCGTGCAAAATCATCGCGCCAACATGATGCAGAAACTCGGCGCAAAAAAAACCGCGGACCTCATCAAGTACGCGGTTGATAAAAGCTATGTCTAGCTGCTGCCCATAGCGGTTTAAGCCGGCCCGGCTTTTTCTTCCATCAGTTTTTCAGCAATCGCCCGGCAGGGCTCCAGGCATTTCGAATCAGCCTCCCAAACAGCCATGCGCTGCATATCGGCTTTCATGCAGGCTTCATCAAATGGCAAAAATCCGATCACACTCAAACCCTGTGCCGCTTGCAGGATAAAATCCCTGTCAAGCTCAGAGCGTATTTTGTTGGCAATGAGGCAACTATCCTTAATGCCGATATCACCGGCCAGCTGAACAATCTTCAAAGCCGTGTCAATGCTTCGCTTGCCTGGCTCGACGACAATGATGAGACGGTCTACAGCACCTGCGGTCGCACGGCCCAGATGTTCAATGCCTGCCTCCATATCAAGAATGACGGCCTCATCACGGTATACGAGCAGATGAGCCATTAAAGCCTTCAATACTGCGCTCTCAGGGCAGATGCAGCCTGCCCCGCCTTTCTGAACCGTACCCATGAGCATGAGGCGTATGCCGTTGTTTTCCTTCCATATCATTTCGGGCAAATCATCAACCTTGGGGTTGAGCTTGAAAAAACCTCCCGAGCTTCCTGACTGAGCACCGGTTCTCTCCTCTATCAGGTCCTTCATGGCAACAAGAGGGGTTATATGCATGTCTTCGGCAAAGCCAAGGGCAGAGGCAAGGTTTGCATCAGGGTCAGCGTCAACAGCAAGAACGCTATAGCCCATGTCGGCTAGTGATCTGCACAGCAGGGCGGCAACCGTGGTTTTGCCGACTCCGCCCTTGCCTGAAACAGCCAGTTTAATTGGTTTCATTGCAGCCCTCATTAAAAAAACCCCCCCGTAAAAAAGGGGGGACTAAATCAGAATTATATTCGAAATTAAACTTCAAGCCATGAATCGGAAAAGAGCGACTTTCCTCTAAGCACATTAAAAGTTTTCAGATGCCGCAGCTGCTCTTCAGACAAGCCGGCAGGGTCAACAATTTCGCCATCCATGAGCCTGGCGACAAAAGCCGCCAGTTCCGGCTTCTCCCCTCTGCACAGCGCCATCATTTCCTTATCATAGGAATCAACAATTGCGGCATACAGGCCATACTTTTGAAGCATTAAAAGATAGGTCTGGTTCAGATAATTCCGAAGATGGGCTGGTGCTCCATTGGAAACATTGGAAAGACCGATATTTGATTTACACCCCGGGGCCAGATCCGGCAGCATGGCCGTAAAATCAAGGCAGGCAATAACCTGATTGATTTCGCCCTTGATAGGAGTCACAATAGGGTCGATAAAAATATCCTCATTGGGTATGCCGACTTCATTGGCTTTGTAGATCAGATCAACGGCGAGGGCTGCGCGCTCATTTGCATCGCGCGGCATACCGTCATTGCCCCAGAGAAGCCCCACCATAAGGGCGTCATACTTCTTCACAAGCGCCAGCCCGTTTTCAATACGGTCGCTCTGGCAGGAAACCGAGTTCACAAGCGGCCGGCCGCCTTTCTTATGGGCTTTAAGGCCCGCCTCCATCGCATCAATATTGGTCGTATCCAGGGACAGGGGCAGATCCACAGCCTCATGAATAATCGTGACAAGCCATTCCATCATCGCGGCGCCGTCTTTTTTTGCAGGCCCGATATTGACGTCCAGATATGCAGCACCGGCTTGAGCTTCGGCTACGGCCATCTGCTGAATAGGCTGCGCATTTCGCTCCTTCATGGCAGGCCCGATGGTTTTTGACATTATATTGATGCTTTCCGCGATTGCAACTATCATATGCGCCCCCTGTATGTTTGTTTCAAATTTATGCAGCTTTCCAGTTTTTTAAATACGGCGTAAGGGCTGAAGCTTCACGGGGCCCGATCTGAACTTCCCATCCCTCCAGCGCTTCATCAAGTTCACCGCTGATAGAGGCTACGGCTCCGGGAATAATAAGCTTGCGGTGCCTTATCCTGTCCTCGATATTGGATTTTTTTATAAAGGGTGCGATAGAGTCAGCTGAAAATTTGCCCGCTGCCCATGCCGTCAGCACCGAGAGGCCCTCGGCATCTTTGATCAGGAGCCAGGTCGGCACGCGGCTTGTCTCGATTTCAGAAGAAACGATAAAATACGTAAGGGAAAAATTGCTCGTAATGACGACCGGTGAATTCTCATCCGGGTTATTGACTTCATACACACCCTCCGTGGTGGCCATGGGACGCTGCGGGTCGGTATAGATATTCATGCGCTGCAGGACAAGGGGGAAAAGGTTGTGGCCTTCTACCTCAGAAAGAATAATAATGCCTGAATATTTGGTTATAAAGGCAGAGGCGATAACCGTCTCATACATGGGGTCATCGGTCATCAGGCAGGGAAACACGATAGTCGGGTATCCCAGTGTCCGCAGTTTTTGAACAACGGCACAGCGCCGGGCGATGACATTGTCCTGAAAGGCCTGCACAAAGCTTTCCGAACCGCAATCTAGGATAATATCCTTGAATTTCATTGCAGAGAGCTTACCAGTCAGCTCGGCAATCTCATCAAGGCTGCTCCCCTTGACCACCAGGGGGCAGTTGCACTCAGCAGCGATTTTTACAACAGCATCAAAATTTTCCCGCGTCGCCGCATGAAGCAGCGGCCTGCAGGCGGCAGCAGCGCGAGCGCCCTGGGCACCATATCGTTCAGCGCCTGCGCGCCGAGGC
>JAFGCP010000276.1 GCA_016932595.1 Deltaproteobacteria bacterium | reverse complement strand
GCCCCCAAGGGTTCGGGCACATCGGTGCGCCGCAACTTCCTTTCCGGCGCAGGCATCAATGCAAGCTTTGCCGTGTTTCAGGACGCAACCGGCCGCGCCCTGGAGCGCACCATAGCGCTTGGCATCGCCATCGGCGCCGGCTATCTTTTTCCTACGACCTTCCAGCAGGAAGTGTACAGCGATCTCACCGGCGAGCGCGGCATTCTCATGGGCGCTCTTGCCGGCGTTATGGAGGCGCAGTATGAGGTGCTGCGCAAAAACGGCCACAGCCCCAGCGAAGCTTTCAACGAAACAGTCGAGGAGCTGACCCAGAGCCTCATTCGCCTGGTGGATGAAAACGGGATGGACTGGATGTATGCAAACTGCTCAGCAACAGCGCAGCGCGGCGCTCTTGATTGGCGCCCCAAATTTAAGAAAGCCGTCATGCCCGTATTTAAAGATCTGTACAAGCGCGTGAAAACAGGCGCCGAAACCCGCCGCGTGCTCACTACCTGCAGCAAGCCCAATTATCAGGAACTGCTGACAAAAGAACTGGCAGAGCTAGGAAATTCCGAGATGTGGCTGGCCGGCAAGGCCACCCGCGCCCTTCGGCCCAGGGAAGCGGCAAAGCAGATCACCAAGGCAACCAAGGGTATCGCAGGCCGCAAATCAAATTAAGCATGTACAAAGACTGGCGTATGCCTGTCTTTGTACGTGCACAGCCAGGAGGAGGGCAAAGGGGATTTCAGCACACCTGAATCCCCTTTGCTGTTTATTGCGCCATGACAGCTACCGATGACAAAGCACGGACCGTTCGGGGTTATTTTAACGCTATTGCAGGCCGCTATGACCTGGCGAATACCCTTCTGAGCTTTGGTTTACACTATCTCTGGAAGCGCCGGACAATTAAAGAAGCCCGCATTTCGCCGGGCGCAAGCGTGCTTGACCTGTGCGGCGGCACGGCAGACCTTGCCCTGCGCGCTGCCAAAGCCGGTGCGCAGTCGGTGATGGTTTGTGATTTCAGTGCGGGCATGCTGAGTGTCGGGAAAAAAAAGGCTGCCGCAGTACCTGCTATTTCATTTATTTGCGGCGATGCCCAGCGCATCGCCTGCACAGGCAGCTCGTTTGACGTGGTGCTCATCGGCTTCGGCCTGCGCAATCTTGTCGATAAAGAACAGGGCCTTCGGGAAATGCTGCGCGTGCTGCGGCCCGGCGGCAGGCTCGTGTGCCTTGAGTTTTCTACGCCCGTGTGGCCATGGTTCCGCCTGCTCTATGATTTCTATTCCCGCTCTATTATCCCCACTGCGGGGCTTCTCATCGCCGGCTCCCGCGAAGCCTATGAATATCTTCCCGACTCGATAAAAAAATTTCCCCTGCCCGATGATCTTGCCGCTCTGATGCAGGCAGCGGGCTTCCGACAGGTGCGCTATACCCGGCTCACAAACGGCATTGCAGCTATTCATACCGCTGAAAAGCCGTAAGAATGCAGGAGCCGGGCATCCGCCGGTGAACCTGAAGTGAATGGTTTTTTTTCTCATGTAGAGACAGGTTCAAACCTGTCCCTATAAAAGAAAGGAACACATCATGCACGGCTGGACAGGCAGAATTCTTCAGATTGATCTCACCTCACAAACATTCACCATCTTTGAAAACGATGAACACAGCCGCAGGCTGTTTCTCGGGGGCAGGGGCAGAAATTCGCAGTTGCTCTACAGGCTCGTGCCCGCACAGGCCGACCCCTTCGGCCCGGACAATGCCGTTATCTTCGGCACCGGTCCCCTGGCAGGAACGCTTGCGCCGGGTTGTGCCCGCTGCACGGTCACGGCAAAATCGCCACTGACGGGAATTCTCGGCGATGCCAATTTCGGCGGGTTTTTCGCACCGGTCATGAAGCGGGCGGGCTATGACCATATCGTTATTACCGGACGCGCTGAGAAGCCCCTCTACCTGCTGGTGACGGCAGGCGGCGTCAGCTTTTGCGACGCCGCGCATCTGTGGGGCAAATCAACTGGCGATACCGAAGCTGCTTTAAAACAGGCCCATGGCAACAGCGTGCAGGCTGCAGTTATCGGCCCAGCGGGAGAAAACCGGGTGCGCATGGCCTGCGTGGTGCACCACTATAATGTAGCCGGCCGCACGGGCATGGGAGCGGTGATGGGCGCAAAGAATCTCAAGGCCGTCTGCGTCATGGGAAGTGCTAAGATTACTGTTGCCGATGAGGCGATGTTTAAAGAAGTAAGGCAGCGCTGGAACGACGGGATCAAGGCAAATCCCTTCACGAAATTTTTCGGCCAGTACGGCTCTGCAGGCCCCCTTGAGCGCGAAGACGAGGCGGGCATACTCGCCGTTAAAAATTACTCGCAGACAGGCAACTATCCCGAATCGGTGCTGGTGAGCGCCACAACTATAAAAAATTACCTCACTTCGTCGCATGCCTGCTTTGCCTGCCCCGTGCACTGCATACAGGGCTATGAAGTCAAGGGCGGGCAGTACGGAATTTTCAGCGGAACCAAGATGACTGAAGGGTGCAATTCCTCCTGCGGCCCGAGCTGCGGCAATACGAGCGCCGAGTCGCTGTTCAAGATCAATAATCTCTGCAATGATTACGGCATTGATGTTCTTGACTTCGGCCTGCTCATGGCAACAGCCATGGACTGGTATGAGCACAGCATTATAGGGCCTGCCGATACCGGCGGCATAGCCCTTAACTGGGGCAATCATGGAGCCATGGTTGCCATGCTTGAAAAAATAGCGCGGCGCGAGGGCCTTGGCGATTTGCTTGCCGAAGGCGCGGTCCTGGCAGCACAACAGATCGGCGGCGGTGCCGCAAGTTTTGTCAGCTCAAGTAAGGGCATGCTGTTCGGCGGGGTCGATCCCCGGGTGCTGCGCGGCAGCGGCCTGTGCTATGCAACCGGCACGCGCGGCGGCGACCATCTCCGGGGCGGCGTGCTGTTTGAGCTGCCGTCGAAGGAAGGTAAAACCGCCATTTCCCCGCAGGAGGCAGTGGCGCGCTTCGGCACTGCAGATGTGCTTGACCCCCTGTCCTACAACAAGGCTTCGGCTGCCGTGTTCTGCCAGGATATGTATACCATTGCCGACTGCCTGGAGGTCTGCAAATTCATCACCGAGCATGTGGGCCACGGC
This sequence comes from Deltaproteobacteria bacterium, assembly GCA_016932595.1. Classification (GTDB taxonomy): domain Bacteria; phylum Desulfobacterota; class WTBG01; order CAIYCZ01; family CAIRTM01; genus CAIWCT01. The sequence goes on along the minus strand of JAFGCP010000276.1, from coordinate 4,539 downwards.
ATTACCCTGCAGGACATGGCCGACATGCTGCGAGCCGTTACCGGCATGGAGGTTGATTCCGCCGGGCTGCGCACCGTTGCAAACCGGGTGTTTGCTCTAGAGCGCACCTTTTTAGCCCGCGAGGGCATTACCCGCAAAGACGATGTGCTGCTGGGAAAATGGTCGCGCGGCCCGGTTCAGGGCGGCAGGTACGATGGCGCGGAGCTTGACCCTGAAAAGTGGCAGGACATGCTCTCCGCCTACTACCGCCTCCGCGGCTGGGATAGTGAAACCGGCAACCCCACGGTGCAGACGCTTGAAAGCCTGAGGCTTAAAGATATTTAAGGGAGTTAGACGAAACGCGGCAGATATAAGCCATCCTGAAAACTCAATGTGAAATAATAGTATATAGTGGAATCTGGAACGGTTCTAATTCAATCATCCCAACATGTTTTACAGAAAAAGCAGGGCTATTTTTGCCCTGCTTTTTTGCTTTCAGTCGATTGCCGTAGGCTGGCGGCACATTAATAGTATCTAATTTACCTTTAACATTCTTCTAATAATCGCTGTGCTATATATAAATTAAAATGAACGATGCATACCGCATAACGGTGCGTGGAGGCTCTTTCCGATACAATGTTTTCATGGCGTGCAGAGTGGGTGTTCCCCCCCCCTTTCATTCACTCTGCATGCCTTTTCCCCTTAAGGCGGCGACGGCCCTGAATGCAGGGCCGTGGTCGCTTTTTGCTTTTCCAGGCTGCTCATCATCTCTTGACAAGCCCATAGCCGGTTCATTCCGCTTGAATTTGTTGCGTTTATTAATTACGTGATAATAAGAATGTATTGATCAGATCATTTCCGGTATCGGCATGAAACCATATCACTGTGACGGTCTCACACTATATCCGCTCAAAGAGGGATCGCGGCAGTACGTGAAAGCCAGCTACCCGGTCCGCTACGGGCAGTATGCGGAAATTCAGGACAACAATTACAGCTATCAGTTCAATCTTAATGGAGAAATCAAGTTCGTTCAGGGACAGAGCCATCACTGGCATCATAATGACTGGCTGAAGCGGACGGTTGCCAATGACTGGATATATTATTCGGCAAACGGCTATGCCGGCATAGAGAGCATGCTGGGTGAGCAGTATCTCCCGTGCCTGTCCTATGCAGGCAGCCCCTATGCAGCGGTGAACCCTTTTGAAACAGAGCCTGTTAAGAAGGCCCTTGCCGCCCTGGACAATCTTAACGCGGGGATTGCTGATCTTGCAGGCAGCATTGGGGATAAGAAAGTTCGGACTTTTCTTCAGCGGGCCGCCGCCAATGATACGGCAATGCTTGCATCGCGCGCCCGGCTGCTGCATTCTATCCTCGGCAGCCGCGTTACGGTGCTTCCGCCCGACACCCGGCATGTTGATTATGATGTGATTCCCGTCATAGTAGCCGATGGCTGCCTGTATCAGTGCGGCTTCTGTTCTGTTAAGACCGGCCGCGATTTCGCTTTGCGCAACAGGCAGAACATTGCCCGCCAGCTCGAAAAGCTCCGTGATTTTTACGGGTCCGACCTGCGCAACTACAATTCGCTTTTTCTGGGGCAGCATGACGCCCTGTTTGCCGGCTGGGAGCATATCGGCTTCACCCTTGAAAAAGCCTATGAGCTTTTTCAGTTCAAGAATTCCAGCATGAACGGCGCCAACGCTTTCATGTTCGGCAGCGTGAGCTCGCTGCTTGCAGCGCCGGACAGCCTTTTCCGGGCACTTAATGAAACCCCTTTTTATACCTATATAAATATCGGCCTTGAATCGGCGCAGCAGGAGGCCCTGGTTATATTGCAAAAACCGATTGAGGCAAGACAGGTCAGGGAGGCTTTTTTGAAAATGATGGATATAAATAAAACCTGCGACAGGATAGAAATAACCGCAAATTTTGTGGCCGGAGAGCGGCTGCCGGAAAGCCATGTCTCTTCCATGATCGACCTGGTAAAGCAAAGCGCCGAGAGGCAGTGCAGCAAGGGCGCCATATACCTGTCGCCGCTGTCCTCGCCGAAACCCCTGAAAACAGTCAGGAAGCAGCTATTTGATTTGAAGCGCAACAGCCGAATCCCGGCGTTTCTCTACATAATGCAGCGGCTGTGATGTCCGCAGGCGAACCCGGCAGGAGATGATCGGGTGCACTAACATTAATTATATCTAATCCCCCATTAACTTTATTTTAATAATTAATGTGTTATACAAGTAATAGAAGGAATGATGCGCACGGTTAGTGCAAGTTTCTATTAAAAAAATGTTTTGATGGCGTGCAGAGAGGGTATGCCTCCTCCTCCAATATTCTCTCTGCACACCTTCTTTAATGAAAGCGGCGACATCCTAGAATGCAGGGCTGTCGCCGCTTTTTGCTTTGCTTGATATTTCGCGAGTTATTCCAAAATCATTTCCAGCGCCGGGGCTGCTTTTTCAAGCAGGCTCCGGCTTTTTTGAGTTAGGTGAAGCCCTGGTATCTTCTCGCCAGGGGTATACTGCAGTTCACAGGTCGGGTTGCATAGCAAAACCTGAGAATGAAATGACCGGCGGAAAATAATGATAAAAACTGAAACAGCGAATTGCCATCCTTTCTACGGACTAAAGGGTTCCGAACAGCTGGGGTGTAACAAATGTGACAACTATAAATTTTTCAAAAATCTATATTTGTGCATATTTGCACAGCTCTTGGCTTTTTTTCCATTATGAACCCGCATGCACACTTGGAAGTTCGCGCCGGTTCTATTGCCAAATGCCCTTTATTCGCAACATAAAAATAAAACCGTTCATAATTCTTTCCCGCCTGCCAGCAATGGCATATTTTGTGTAATTGTAAACCTGCAGAGTTTTGATTTCCTGAGATGAGCGTGTACCTGTTCATGGTCAAACAGGAATGAAACTAAAAACGGAAGAGAGAACTCATGCACTGGTCATTATGATTTCTGCACGAGTTCTCACCCTCGCCGGCGGCGATTGGGCGACGCACGAGCAAGAGCGTAAACATTATGATTGACAAAACAGCCAAGCAACACGTGAAAGGAGACTTTGGGATGAGACGGAAAGCGGTAATACTGATTGCGGCCGGGGCTATGATTTTCAGCCTTACTGCAATACAGACGGCGGACGCCAGGGATCTGCAGTACCCCATGCAATGTTTTCAGGGCGATGAACTGAAACAACTGCAGAGCTGGGAAGCAAACTGGGCCGGCAAAAAAATTTCAAGCGCCAATGTGGACGAAATGAAGGCTTTTTTACCGGAGAGTTTTTATGGCGTCATGAAAGACACGGCAAAGTGGGGCGACAGCTGGTTTGAAATCGTTCCCTATAAACCGATTGCACCGTCGGCAGGAAGCATCGAATTCACGAAAAAATATTACGGGCAGACCAAGCTCGGATCAAGCGGCGAAATTCTCAATTATGTGGCAGGCATCCCTTTCCCCGACTCCACCAATCCTCTGGAAATGGCCCATAATTTCAGAATGCGCAATCTCGGCGATTCCTATAATAACCATGATAATGCTTTTATCATAGACGGCAGGCTGAAATACGACATGGATTCAGAGATCAAAAACAGCCTCAGCTTCTTTGCGGGACGAACCGATGTGCAGCCGGTGCCCGAGGTTGCTCAAAACCCGAAGCAGATCTGGCGCGCATTCTCCATGCTGCAGCTTGCGCCCCCGGAAACACGCAATATGCGCATCATGGAAGTGCATTATAAAGATACGCTTAAGTCCTATGACTCCTGGTTCTGGATGCCCTCGATTCGCCGGGTGCGCCGCCGCTCGACATCAGAGCGTCAGGACGCCCAGGGCGGCGCTGACTACTGCGCCTTCGACAATATGGGCTGGGACGGACCGGTGCAGGTGAATACCTATACCTATCTCGGGCAGAAGGACATGCTGATGGGCCGCCACACAGATACGAAAAAAATCGTGCATGCGCCGGGCGACTGCATTGTTGACGGAACGCAGCGCGAACGCATCAAGGTGCATATTATTGAAGCCACCAGCAAGGACCCGAACTTTCTCTACAGCAAAATGGTATGGTATCTTGACCCGGAGACCTGGCAGATGCTCTACACAGATCGCTATGACCGCAGCGGCAAACTCTGGAAGTTCATGGATCAGCTCGGCTTTATCGGCAAGGGCGCCAATAATACCGAAGTAGCGCATTTCAACGCTACGCAGACGGTTGACCTTCAGCGCATTCATGCCACATCAGCTAAAACGGAATATGAGTTCGGCGCAAATATTCCGCAGGAGACCTATACCCTTGACTATCTGCAAAAACACGGTTACTGAGAAACGCCCGGCCTGGCTCTCGCTTTCCCTCCCCCCTTGGCGAGGTCAGGAATGACGAATCTCATTTGATACAGGCCCCGTCTGAAGTTGGCGGGGCCTGCTTTTTTATTCACTTCGGGTTCACTACCCCGATGCTTGCCGCGCATGCCGTTATTCCGTCGATAGCCGAAATCCAGAAAAAAGAAGACTGGATGCCGGATCAAGTCCGGCATGACGAAACAACTTTAATACCCCGTTGCTTG
>JAFGCP010000275.1 GCA_016932595.1 Deltaproteobacteria bacterium | reverse complement strand
GCTGACTCGAGTGGCGGGGCGCGCATTGCCGCATCCGCTTTACATCGTATAATCATACGGCCACGACGGAGCGTGGCCCTCCACCGACCCCTTTTTCATGTGGGGATATATCTAACGCATCACTCTTACCATGGAAAGAATCAGGAATTGCTGATCACATGACAGCCGCTTGGCCCTCTATTGCATTTATTTTTATTGAGAGGCCCCCCAGTGGTTGCATTTTTGCACATAGCCAGAACCGCCTCCTCCGGCTTGCTCCGCACCAGCACAATCAGTTCCGGCCTCTGCCATAGCTTGTTGTCCGTCAGGTCCTTCCTGCCCAAATTCCCCCAGCCTCCTTTGTGATTTTGCAAAAAAACAGGGCTTTTTCAGTGAAGCCTTTTTACCAAATCAGTTCAGTGTAATCACGCAACTGCGGCTCCTTTACTATTTCCAATGGTGTTTCCAGAATGCATAGCCGGTCTTTCAGGGGCATGCATTGATCCTGATGTTCACAGCCGGGCTCTAATACCCTGCGATTATTTTTACAGGCCTCGCAATCACAACGCGGGCTTTGAGCTGTTTTTTTATTCATATTTTTGTCTTTCAACAAAGCCATTTCTTTTTCCAGGCAGCAATCGTCTCATACGTGTTTTCACATTTTGTTATTCCGGCCCAGGCCGGCATCCGGAGCTTACTGCGCCGGGATCCCGGCTTTCGCCGGAAAAACGGCTGAAGATAACAGGGTTTCCGGTGCGACGACCATGCATGAGACCGTTCATAGTTTGTTTCAGGTATTCACGGCGCCCCGGCCTTACCGCTCAGGTACTGCGGCGAAACGCAGACCGGGGGCAGCAACCGGTTCAACAGGCAATCACGCACTCTGCCGGGCGCCAATTTCGCAAGCAGAACTATGATAACAAACCCCGCATCGATAATAATATGAATGAGCCGCCCTATCATCCCAGTATGAAAACGCCGTTTATGGCGCTCCTTTTTTGCCTGTGTTCACATCAAGGCTGTGAACACAGGCGTGTATGGTATATGCCTGACTGCCTTTGCTGCAGGCTGCTTTCAAAAACCTATAATTTTAGCAATGAAATACTACGCTAGAGTATTGAATACAACAATAGCCCAAAGGGCTATTTTTTAAGCACTATGGTGCTATATATTTTCACAGCCTGAGCATGCTTTTTTTACGGCAACTACAAAAAAACAAGGCCGGCTCTCAAGCCGGCCTTGCGGGCGCTCTCTGTTTTTCCAGGATTTTGTTTCGTGAAAGCCGCAGGAGAAAGATAGACTTGAGGGGTACCTGCAGCAGGGGGCCGGCGGCTTTTAGTCCAAAGCATTGCGGTAAGCTTTGCGGCACTTACCTTCTTTAATCAGGGACCTGGCGATGCAGCCATAGTCCTCCTGAAGCATCCAGACTATTTCAGAGTCTATAAGCTTCTGGAAAAGCGTGATGGTCTGGGCTTCATCAAGTTTTCCCTGATCATAATTCCTCATTTCTTTGATGACATCATATTTTTTTTTCACCGGTTTCCACGCATACTCTACCCTGAGGGATATGCTGCCTGCTCTCGTCCTGCAGGGGTCTTTATTAATAAAAAGCGCACACCGGCTGTGCAGCCTCACCCGCCCGATTCCGCCGGGTGCGCCCCGGCATCAGCAGCCTTTCAGGCTGCGGCCGCACTTTTTTATTTTGCCCGTGTTCGCGTGTTTCCCCTGGCAGTACCAGGGCAGCGGGCCGATGCCGGGGCTTGCCTGCTGCATGCCCGGAGCTCCTTCCCTCTGCCCCGCCCTGCTCAGTTCTTCGAGTCGCGGTACAACCAGAAATGATAGCTGCCGTAGGGAATGGGCAGAGTGCCCGCAAACGTGGCAGTATCGGGATCCGGCCAGGTTGCCGACTGCGGCGTCATGGTTATATTGAAATCAATTTTGTTGTAGAGAAGCCGCGGGTGAAACACGAGGTTGACATCGGCAAACTGCAGGCCGCTGTCCCGGGTGATCGTTTGATGTATTTCATTGGCCCCCGGAGCAGCTTGAGCCGTAAAGAGGCCATTGAGATCCGACAGCCCGAACTGCAGCGCATAGCTGCTTCTCAACAGAGCCACATTCACTGATCCATAGGCGTCATAGGTGATGCCCGGATCGACATCCTTGTAAAAAAATCTGTTTGTAATGCAGCCATGCTCGAAGGGCAGGGTTATGTCGCCTTCCTGGTCCTGATTGAGCACCAGCCCGCCCGATATGACATAGTGCAGGGTCAGCTGCGGCTTGACAGGGTCTATCGAGGTTATTGACAGCTCCGCATACAGCCCGGGCATAACCCAGAGCTTCTGCGGGGGGTCGTCCGGCCCCGTCAGCTCAATGGTTTGCGGCAGCAGGGTAACATTGGGCAGAGGGCCCCTTGCAAAGTTGATCGTAATCCCGTCAGAGCCTGCGTCGAAGGCAAAATCGAACTGGTATGCCCGGGCGCGCCCGGCCAGCCCGGCAGCGATCACGGCTGCAATAAAAACAACGGCACATGTTTTTTTCACGTCAGTCTCCCCATGAGTGTTTGTCTGCTGTTTCGTTCACATTGTATTAGAGGCGCCTGTTTCAAAAATGCTCGCAATCCACCTGAACCCTGCCGGCATGATCAGCGGCAGGCGCCCCGCGCAGCCCGAATTGCAGGGCAAACTGCCGTTGAAAAGCATGGTGTGACCGCCATATCTGCATAGCATCGATGCGCTGGTCTGTTTCAGAGCTGTGCCGCGGCATATCCCGGAACATGGGCCGCCACTCCGATACTGCTATGCAGGTTCTGTCGGCAATAGCCCGCAGCTCCTCCCGGGCCTCAGCCGACAGCTCGGTGGTCACCACGAGCAGACGGCAGGAAGTTTTTTTGATCGCCGCTTCCAGGTGCTTCATGCCGCCGAACACCCGCAGCCCGTGAATCAGCCGGCCATGCAGATTGGCATCATGATCCAGAAAGCCCATGATGCGAAGCATGGCGCCGCTTTTCAGGCAGTGGGCTTTCTGGTCGCGCAGAAACAGCTTACCCTGATGGCTGACGCCGTAGATAAGCACGGGCAGGCGCGTGTCGGGGCTTTCTCCATGAAGCCGTATCGCAGCCAGAGCATCAGCGGTGAACCGCATGAAAGCATGCAGGCAGAGCAGCGGCGCAAGCGCAAGCCCGATATAAAAAACCGTGGCGCGCAGCCAGGAGCCCGCAGAGTACTGGCTCCCGAAGGCAAGGGACACCCCGGCGCTGAGCAGTATGCCCATGACGGTCCATACCCCCAGCGCTGTAAAATCCATGCTGCTGGCCAAATGCCAGACCCGCTTGTACACGCGGCCCCCCCAGGCCAGGCACAGAAACGGAATGCCCACCTGCAGCGGAGCCTGCTCCAGCAGAACCGCCCGCGCCGCCCGCCAGGTCGCGGTCTCAGGGTCCTGCAGCAGATTGGCGGCCAGATTGGCGGCCAGCAGCACCAGCAGATCGCCTGCTATATACAGCGGCACGGTCAGGTTCTTGAGCCGCGGCCGCTTGAGCCCCTGCATCAGGGCCATGCCCGTGGTCCACATTTCCACCGTGGCGATATGCCGGATGCTGATGTACACCCCGACAACAAACGCTATCATGTAAATGCCCAGAGCGCTGGAGGTGAACAGCATACCCAGCAGGGCGACGCCCACCAGCGCGAAGCTGCCCGCATACAGCAGCGCTGCGACGCGGGGCTGCGAAAGGCCCTTTCTCAGCAGGCGGTGGTGCAGGTGGTCGCTGTCGGCCGCAAACACCGCTGCCCCGCCCCTGCTGAGAAACTTCCGGGCCACCCGCCGCCAGAAAGCCAGAAAGGTGTCAAACATCGGTATGCCCACCGCCATCAGGGGCACGACTATCGCCATGAGCGTCGTGCTCTTGGTGCTGGTGTTGAGGGACAGCGCCGCCAGCGTACAGCCCAGAAACATGCTGCCGGTATCGCCCAGAAAGATGCGCGCCGGATTGAAATTGAACCGCAGAAAAGCAAGGCAGGCAGCCAGCAGGGCCAGCATGACCAGGCAGTCGCCGGGCTGGTTGTTGATCAGAAATACGCCGGCAAGGCCGAAGGCGGCAATAGCTGCCAGGCCGGTTGCCAGCCCGTCCATGCCGTCGATAAGGTTGAAAGCATTAATAAAAGCGACAAACCAGAAAACCGTGGCCGGCAGATCGATCCACACAGGAAGGGCTATGCCGAAAAAACCGCCCACGCGCATATCAAGCATATAGGCCAGGCTGCCCACAGCCGCCTGACCCGCCAGCTTGATCGTGGCGGGCATGCCGAAACGGTCATCCCACAGGCCGATAAGCAGCAGAGCGCCGGTAAGCAGCAGCATGTTCAGCCAGCCGGCCTGCGTCAAAAGGCTGCCGAAGGGCTGCCAGGGCAGCAGAAAAATCGCTGCGCAGCCGCAGTGAAACCCCGCGAAAACCGCCAGCCCGCCTGCCAGGGGCACGGGCCGCGCATGAATGCGCCGCTCTCCGGGCTGATCCATCATCCCCAGCCGCGCGGCAAGGCGCATGACCTGCGGCGTCAGCCCGTAGGTCGCGGCAAAAGCCAGGGCGGGAATGATCAGATATTTAAGCAGATTTTCAGTTGCCATATGCCTGCATGAGCCAGCCGGAAAAAACAGCGTCTGCGGTATGCTTCACGGCCCCGGTTTTTTT
>JAFGCP010000274.1 GCA_016932595.1 Deltaproteobacteria bacterium | reverse complement strand
GGAAAAATTCATCCCGAACCCGCACCATATCGAAGTTCAGATACTGGCCGATATGCTGGGCACGACGGTCAGCCTTGGTGAGCGCGAATGCTCGGTACAGCGGCGGTACCAGAAACTGCTGGAAGAATCACCGTCACCTTTTATCGACCATGAAACCCGTGCACGTCTTGCAAAAATTGCAATCATGGCTGCTAAAACCGTGCACTATGTCAATGCCGGAACCGTTGAGTTTATCGTCGATGAAAACCGCAATTGCTACTTTCTTGAAATGAACACGCGGCTGCAGGTCGAGCATGCAGTCACTGAAATGGTGACGGGCATTGACATTGTAAAAGAGCAGATACGAATCGCGCGCGGCGAACCCCTGAGCTTTACGCAGGACCACATACAGCCCACGGGAACATCCATCGAGTGCCGCATCTATGCCGAAGACCCCGATAATAATTTTATGCCATCGCCCGGCATGCTGCTTAACTACCGCGAGCCGGGAGGCAGCGGCGTGCGGTCTGACTCCGGGGTATTTACGGGCTCTGATATTTCCTTTCACTATGACCCGCTCATTTCCAAACTGGTAACCTGGGGCCGCACCCGCGAAGAAGGTATCAGCCGCATGAAGCGGGCGCTTGCGGAATACAGGATTGAAGGCATTAAAACAAATATTCCCTACTTCTTCAGAATACTTGAAAACGAGGAATTTCTTTCGGGCAATTACACGACATCGCTGATTGACAACATGGGCGCTTATGCCGCAGGAAGCGCATGATCGGCACGAACGGACCGGCAGCGGAGAAGCTGTATTGGAAGAAGCTTTGAAACATTGTCGTATCAAGGGGCGGCGCATGCAGTCCATGGGCCGCCCCTTGATTCTTCGTCAGGCGAAAAAGTCTTTTACAATATTTTCGATAATCGGCCAGGGCGCAAGGGCCGGCTTTTTCGTAATCGTCACGATCACCTGATCGCCGTCCACCGAATAATTTCCCTCAACACCCCGGCCTGAAAAGGTGCCGGCCTTTTCATCGCCGTCAAGCGTTGCGCCCATAGCCTCCACGGCCGAACGGGTGTTTTCCAGAAAGCTGTCATCCTCCGGCGGAATCGTTACGGTAAATGTTCTGCACATGCTCTTCCCCTTGAAAACTGTTTATTCCTGTACCCTTTGCATCATTTAAGAGTCTGTACGAAAAGCCAAAAAACCTTCTTTGTTTCCTTCCGACCGCAGCGAAGAATTCCGTGGTTTTAGAGCATTTTTCAAAATAGCATAACCATATGCGCACAGGTGAGCTTTTGGTGAGAGCAGCCCGTGCGGTTCGAGCGATGTACAATCCGTCAGCGCTGGCTTCTTTTGCGAGAATAAAGCACGGACAAAAGAATCAAAAGCTCATCATAAGGCTGCATGGTTACAATAAAAAGAAAAATGCTCTACTACATTCAGGGATCCTTCACTTCGTTCGGGATGACATGACTTTTCATACACGCTCGAAACAAAAAAAACCTGTCAAAAATCATGCTGTTGATTGGCGGGTTGCCAGAACCGCCTGCAGGGTCGCCGCAATTTCACGCATATTATAGGGCTTCATGACAAATGCGCGTATGCCGGCAGCCTGAGCCTGTTCTTCGGAAATCTGGCTGCTGAAACCGGTGCATAAAATAATGGGGATATCCGCCCGGATGCGGAGAAACTCCTGCGCCAGCTCATACCCGGTCAAATACGGCATGGTGAAGTCCGTAATCACCGCATCAAAGCTCTGCGGATCTGCCGTAAATATCTTCAGCGCCTCCGGGCTGCTGGCGCTGCTGACAACGCTGTACCCCAGTGTCTTGAGTATGGCTGTTCCCAAATCAACAAGCATTTCCTCATCATCAATTAAAAGGACCGTTCCCCCGCCGCCCCGTTGAATTTCGGGCGGCGCTTCACTTTTTTCAACAATTTCCCCTGCAACGTGCGGAATGAGCACATAAAAGGTTGCTCCTTTTCCCGGCCGGCTATGTGCGGTGATTGAGCCGCCATGGTCTTTGACAATACCATGCGCAACGGCAAGCCCCATGCCCGTACCCCTGCCGATCTCCTTTGTCGTAAAAAAAGGGTCGAAGATACGCTGCATACACTGTGGATCGATGCCGGGGCCCGTATCGCGCACCTTAAGACGCACATAGCGTCCGGGGGCAATATCCGGATAGCGGCCCTGATTACGGGCATCAATCTGCATCGATGAAACCTCTATTTCAAGCACCCCCCCACCGGCCTCCATGGCCTGCGCCGCATTTGTACAGAGATTGATGATGACCTGATGGATGCGCGTGGGGTCTGCCTCTACAATATGCGCATCGGCAGGCACGCTGGTTTTCAAATCAATCGTTGTGGGAACCAGGGCGCGCAGGAGCTTTACCGCTTCATTGACGATCATGCACATATCAACCGGCCTGCGCTCCTGATCCTGCCTCCTGCTGAAGGCCAGTATCTGACGCACGAGATTCCGCGCGCGGCCGCTGGCCTTGAGTATCTGGTCGACATTACCGGCAGCGGGAGCTTCAGGCTGGAGCTCTAAAAGCGCCAGCTCGGCATTGCCCACAATTGCCGCAAGTATATTGTTGAAATCATGCGCAATACCCCCGGCAAGCGTGCCTATCGCCTCCATTTTCTGCGATTGGCGAAGCTGCTCTTCCATCTGCCTGCGCTGGGTAATGTCCTGCAGCGAGGCAATAACAAAACGAACCCGCCGGTCCTGCTCCCGAAAGCAGGCTACGGCCAGGTGCACCCAGAGAATATCGCCGTTTTTACGGACATACCGCCTGTCCAGCTCGTAGGTGTCAATCTCTCCGGCAATCATCCTGTCAAACTGCTCCCTCGAACCGGCCCTATCAGCAGGATAGGTCATGTCCTCCCAGGTCTTTTCATAAAACTCTTCTTCCGTATAGCCCAGCATGCTGCACAGTCTCCGGTTAACGCGCAGCCAGACCCTGTCAACAGAGATAATGGCAATGCCGATATTGCCCAGTTCGAACTGGGCGCGAAAAAAAGCCTCTCGCTCACCCAGCTTCTCTTCAAGCGCCTTGCGTTTGGTTATATCCTCAGAAACTTCAATAAAGCCCTTGACCGTACCATTTTCAAAAACAGGAAATGCCATGACATTGGTGTCAAGCCTGCTCCCGTCCATGCGAACAGCCGTTCTCTCGACCTGAGCCATGAGACCTGTTTTCATAGCCGCGGCGCCAGGGCACTCGTGGCATGTTGAGCCGGCATTTTCAAATTCGGCATAACAGAATTTACCGGCATACTGCTCTGCAGGCTTGCCATACATCTGGGCGCATTTGCGATTGACCATGATTATTCTTTAGTCTGTGTCAATGAGGGCTATGCCCAGCTCAATATGCTCAACCAGGGAGCGATAGCGTTCTTCGCTTTCCCGCAGCGTATGCTCGCTTGCCTGCAGTTGCTGCATATTCGCCTCAATCTGCTGATTCAGAGACCGCAGAGTCTGCTCCCGCGCCCGCAGCATTTCATTTTTATTCTCCAGCTCTTCCTGGGCATGCCGTCGCTCGGCGATTTCCAGGGAAAGATCCTGCTGCTGCCTGAAAAAACTTATAATGAGACGGGCAAAATCGCCGTATTCTGTTTTCTGTTTTTGCAGCCGGCCAAGAGGCTCTGCATCACGTGCAGCAAGGCTTCTTGAAAGCCTTCTCAGCGGCAGCTGCACCCAGGCGACAAAGGCTATGAAAAGCACGATCAGAATTATGCTGAGAAATGCCAGCAGCTGCAGGAGCTGCCGTTGCGTGGAGCTGACAAGCTCACGCAGCACGGGAACTTCGCTGCGAACTGCAAGCTCGGCTATCGGCTTATCATCCCAGGATCGCAGAATGCGGGAAAAGCTTATAATGCCTAAGGCCAAATCAAAGGAAGGCGGCGGAACCACAGCCCCGGAAGTAATCGGGCGAAGCGCGACCCTGCTTTCCGTCAGGGCGGAAAGCTCATCGAGATAGATATCGTTCCAGAGACGGCCTGTAAAAAGAAACCCGCGGGGGGGGCTTTTGCGCTCCCAGTCATCCCTGGGCTGAACAGGCGCGCAGCGCACTTCGAGCATGCCCCCGTCAACCG
>JAFGCP010000273.1 GCA_016932595.1 Deltaproteobacteria bacterium | reverse complement strand
CTCTACGGCGACGGACTCAATATACGGGATTGGATTTATGTTGAAGACCACTGTTCGGGAATCGATTGTGTTTTGCATGGAGGCCGCTTTGGTGAAGTCTATAATATCGGGGGTAATTGCGAAAAAACGAATGCCGAAATCACCGTTACAATTCTTAAAGCCCTTTCAAAACCCGAGACCCTGATTCAGCATGTAAAGGATCGCCCAGGTCACGATCGGCGGTATGCCATAGACTGCTCAAAAATAAATTCCGAACTGGGCTGGTCGCAGCAATATGACTTTTCCGCCGGCATGAAAAAAACCATTGAGTGGTATCTTGCCAATACGCCCTGGTGGCAGCGCATCAAAACCGGAGAATACCTCGATTTCTATAAACGCTGGTATGCCGATCGCCAGTAAATTTTCTGTAATAAAACAGCTGACTATGTATCCGATCAGCACTCACTTGAAAGAAAGGCTTTTTGTATGATGCACACACTTGTTACCGGAGGCGCCGGTTTTCTCGGCAGCCACCTAGCGGACCGGCTCATCAGGGAGGGGCATTTTGTCATTTGCATGGACAATCTTATTACCGGTAACATGGACAATATCGCTCATCTTATTGGTCATGAGCGGTTCAAATTTATTAAGCATGATGTTACCGAATATATTTATGTGGAGGGCCGTCTTGACAATATACTGCATTTCGCCTCCCCTGCAAGCCCCATTGATTATCTCCAGCTGCCCATACAGACGCTGAAGGTCGGATCGTTGGGAACACATAAGGCCCTTGGCCTTGCAAAGGCAAAAAAATCCCGCTTTCTGCTGGCATCAACTTCTGAGTGCTATGGTGACCCGCTTATTCACCCGCAGCCTGAGACCTATTTCGGCAATGTAAACCCCATTGGCCCTCGCGGCGTCTATGATGAGGCGAAACGCTTTGCCGAAGCCATGACCATGGCCTATCACCGCTATCACGGCGTAGACACAAAAATTGTCCGCATTTTTAATACCTATGGTCCGCGCATGCGTTTAAATGACGGCCGTGTCGTTCCTGCCTTCATGTCCCAGGCATTGAAGAATGAGGATTTAACCATATTCGGCGATGGCCAGCAGACGCGCAGTTTCTGTTTTGTCTCCGATCTTGTCGATGGCATTTTCCGGCTGCTTATGTCCGACAATGAGCATGAGCCGGTCAATATCGGCAATCCCCATGAAATGACCATTCTTGAGTTTGCGCAGGAAGTTCAAAAAATTGCAGGGAGTAATCTCAATATACGCCATATGCCCCTGCCGCAGGATGACCCGAAGGTGCGCCAGCCTGATATAACTAAAGCAAGTAAACTTCTTGGTTGGGCGCCGAAAGTCGGGTTTGACGAAGGATTTAAGGCGACCTACGCCTATTTCAAAAATAAATTAGGGCTTTAAGCAGCAGGGGTCCTTCCGCAAAAGCCTGTTCGGAAGCGAGTGAAAATTTCTTTAAAGTTCAGAGTCCTGCTGCTGATCTCAAAACAGAGAAGAAATAAATAGTAATCCGGTAATAATCATTCCCTCGAAGCATGCCATCCGCCGGGCTTTGTACGCGATAAAATCGAAACAGGCTGTTTTTACTGGACAAAAAAAGAGCAATAGTGTAACAAATACACATCACATATCAGTGATTACATTCGGGGAGTAGCGCAGCCTGGTTAGCGCGCATGCTTCGGGAGCATGAGGCCGCGGGTTCGAATCCCGCCTTCCCGACCATAAGGATAGCAGGAGAGCCGGTTCGCTTTGGACCGGCTTTTTTTACGTTTCATCTTGTCATTTGAAATGCGAAATAGTATATCCCGGCACAGGGCGGTTTCAACAAGGAGAGAATATTCATGAAAATATACTTTTTTAAATTTGCGCCGGTTGTTTTCATCAGCCTGCTCATGTTGCCCTCCATGGGCTATCAGGCTGAAGCTTCTTCATCGGTAAACGACTGCATCGAATGTCATGCAACATATTGCCAGGCATGGCAGGCCAGTCGCCACGGTCAAACGCTTCTGGAATATAGCCCGGCGCTTGCTGCAATCATGCTGTCCCCACAGGCTGCGGATATAGCCATAGGTTCATTTCGCTACAGGTTTAGCTCTAATGATCAGGACGGCTGGATTGAAGAACGAAGCGACAACAGTCAGTCCAATTACAAAATAACCTACATGCTGGGCGGCAAGAACATGCTGATGTTTTTGACCCCGCTTGAAAAAGGGCGGATGCAGATTCTGCCCCTTGCATATAATATGCATGAAAAAAAATGGTTCGACAATTCGGCGGGATCACTTCCGCATGGCATGCCTCAGACCTCTGGCAAATCGGATTGGAAAAACCGCTCAAATCTTTTCAATACTAGCTGTTTCGCATGCCATATCAGCAGCCAAACCTCATATTACAGGAGTGCTGCAGATACCTACCAGCCCCTTGGGGTAGAACGGGGCCTAGCCTGTCATTCCTGCCACGGCCCGGTAGATGATCATGTCAGGGCATGCCGGGCTGCAGCCACCGGACAGGCGCCCGATGATCTTAAAATCATCTCTTTTAAAAATGCAACAGCCGATCAAATCAATTCGATCTGCGCTTCATGCCATGCCGCATCAATTCCTCTCACGGCATCATACACGCCAGGAAAAACCTTTTTTGACTCATTTGATCTCAAAGGGCTCGAGAGTCCTGCCTTTTATTCCGATGGAAAAAGCCTGGGCAATAGTCATGTTTACACGCAGTGGAGGATGAGCCCCTGCGTACAGTCAGGGCAGCTGCAGTGCCTGCACTGTCATACCGGCGGCGGATCATATCGTTTTAAAGAGCAGTCTCTGGCAAATAACGCATGCCTGCCCTGCCACAAGGATCGGGTAGAGCATGCGGCAGAACACACGCATCATAAGGCAAAAGGCCCTGGCAGCATGTGCATCTCATGCCACATGCCGACGATTGAATTAAGAGGCATTGTACAGACTGATCATTCCATGCGCCCCCCCATGCCTTCTGTTTCGCAGACCTGCAAATCCCCCAATGCATGCAAGCATTGCCACAATAAAAAAGACCTTTCCTGGGCCGACACCTCAGTACGAAAGTGGTTTAAAAACGATTATCAGGAGCCTTATCTTAAGTCCGCAATGTTCATACATGCTGCTCGAAACAGCGACTGGTCCAAGCTTCCAGAGATGCTTTCTTTTATTGAAAATCCGAAGCGTGAAGAAATCGCCGCAGCATCGCTCATCAGGCTGCTTCGCAGCTGTAACGATACACGCAAATGGCCGGTGTTTATCAATAGCCTCAAAAACGATCCGTCGCCACTTGTTCGTTCCGCTGCAGCAGGCTCACTCATTGGATCACCTATGGGTGAAACAGCCTCAGTTCTTTTTAATGCGATGAATGACACGCATGCACTTGTGCGCATCCGCGCCGTGAGTGTTCTTGCAGTGCTGTCCTCACAAAGCCTCATGCCCGAATACCGGCAAAGATTCGAAAAAGCGTTTTTGGAATTTACCGGTATGCTCTCGGCGCGCCCTGATGAGGCACAATCTTATTTTAAGCTGGGCAATCTCTATCTCGAACGTCGCGAGATTAAACGTGCTCTTGCGATGTATGAACATACCCTCATGCTCCAGCCGGATACCACTCAGGCATTGATAAACAGCGCTATGGCCTATTATTATCTCGGACAGCAGCATGAGGCTGAAAAAACACTGCTGAAAGCGCTTAAGGCCGAACCTGCCAATGCGCAGGCTCTTGTCACGCTGGGTATGCTGCTTGTCGAGCAAAAGCGTACTGCTGAAGCTGAGACAGCTTTTCGCAAGGCCCTTAATCATGATCCGGCAAATGCAGCTGCTTATTACAATCTTGCTGTCATGTTCGCCGAAGAAAAACCGAAGAACGCTCTTGAGTGGTGCCGCCGGGCACATGGGATCGAGCCCGATAATCCGAAATATGCCTATACCTATGCCTATTATCTAAACCGCAGCGGCAAGCCCGGTCTTGCTGTCGCTGTTTTAAATAAAATGGTTGATCAAAAAGTCTCTCATCCTGAAACATATGCTTTGCTTGCCGACATTTTTGTAACACAGAAAAAGATTAAAGAAGCTCGCGGAGTGTACCGGAAGGCTTTAGAAAATAAAAATCTGCCTGAACAAACGCGCATGGGATTCATGGATACTTTGCAGAAGCTTGAGTAGTTGCTGGCAGTGACGTGCATGCTTGCGTTAGCTCGTGGCAAGCCCAAAGACACTACTGCAGAATAAGAAAGGGTTACAGGTTTAGCTGTAGCCCTCTTTTTTTACCTGATGAAAAAACAGGTAATAAATAACTTAAATATTTGTTATATGTGCGACTTTTTTTACAGCAAACATATTCACGCATACAACAGTCCTGATCAATCAGACTGCTTCTCATTGTTTATTGTGACTGCCTGGCGGTGAAAACACCGGTCAGCGGAAAAACGGGAAAAAATTCTAAAGGTGAGAAAATATCCCAGCGGATAGGGATGATTGAAAATCTGGTCAAGCAGCATATGATGCCCCATACCGATAAGCAGCCCGGTACTAAAAGGCTCCCAATTCGATGCCATAGCAATAAGGGCAAGTATCCCTATTAATTCCCATGAATGAAGAATAAGAAGAATATGAGTCATCTTTTTTTTGTAGTAGGTGTCGAAAAGCCGCCGTATGCTGTAGGGCGGCCGATTCATGACAGCATAATCGATAAGGTGGTCGGCATCGATGAATATGCCTGAAAAAAGGGTAACGGCGGCCATGGTTGCCGATTCGGATAAAACATACGTCCCGGCAGAAGCTATGATGGATGCGGCAACGTGATAACGGGCTTGCATACTGTTCTTCCTAAGCGTTACAGGCATAAAATTGATTGTGAAGATTATATCACAGCGATCTGTTTTTATTTATTAAAATTATTCAGGAACAAGTGCTTGCAATGCTGGATATCAGTACACTACTATCCCCAACTTTGGGACAAAGTTGAAAATTTTAATAAACAGTTAAAATAGTGTATCAATTCGAGGATATTTGACAGGCTGTTCAGTAAACTCAGAAGCTAATCCAAGCGGTGCGTAATTACCAGAGTGGCTGGAGGGCGGACAGGGGAAGATGTCAAAGCAGTACAACCGTAAAAAGCATGATGTCCAATATGTCTAACGCTGTTTGGAATAACAACATTGGCTAATCCGGCGCAGCCAAAAAAAGCCCTTTGTGCAATTGTGGTAACGCTGCCTGGAATGGTCACGCTGGTCAAGCCGGTGCAGTTAATAAAAGCCTCATACCCAATACCTACGACCGGCTTGTTATCAATCAAACGGGGAATGACCGCAACACCCTCTGGACAGCTATAGCCGGTGATTGTTATTGTACCTTCGGATTCCGTATACGCAAAATCGCCCCATTGACCGGCATAGGCCGGCAAATATACAAACAGTAAGATCATTAGTGATACAATGGTTAGCAAAATCCTGCAGTTCATAATTCCTCGGAGTATAATTTAATTTGTAATTTAAGCTTCGTTCTTAACCCCAACCTCAAAACAGAAGAAGTATTTCTTAAACAATACATATACTGTGCCAACAAACATGGTGGATGAATTATCTAGGATAAATAGCTATAAAATACCTTAATAAGTATTTATAATATCCCGTATATACTGAACTTTTTTATATTAT
>JAFGCP010000272.1 GCA_016932595.1 Deltaproteobacteria bacterium | reverse complement strand
CACAGGCGACGGGGTGCTGGCCTGGCGGATCGGCATGGCGACACTTTTCATCATCGGCCTGGTCAAGATCATCACGTCATTTCTCGGCGGGTGGGTGCAGCGCATCGTGCCGACGGCAGGCCTTATGGGCTCTCTTGCCGGCATCGGCCTGCTGCTGCTCGGGTTTCTGCCAATGATTGAAATATTCAACTCATCCATCGCGGGCATGGTGGCCCTGGGGCTTATCTTTTACGTGCTTATCGGAAGGATGGAACTGCCGGGACCGCTACCGGGCGTTCTGCTGGCAGTTGTGTGCGGCACAGGCTTGCACCTGCTGCTCGGCTATTGCGGTCTAGTGCCGGAATTTCACAGGCCTGTTTTTGAATTAACACCTGCCCTGCCGGTTTTCAGCACGAATTTCCTTTCAGCGCTGCCAGAAAGCATCAAGTATCTGCCCATTGCCATCCCCTTTGCACTCCTCACCATCATCGGCGGGATCAACACTACTGAAAGCGCCCGCCTGGCAGGTGACACTTACAGAGCGCGGGATATACTGCTGACTGAGGCTGTATCAACCATTATCGCGGCATTTTTCGGAGGCGTCGCTCAAACCACCCCCTATATCGGCCACCCGGCATATAAAAAAATGGGCGCCACATGGCGCTACACCCTGGCCGCAGGCGTTCTCATCGGCCTGGGAGCAGGCACAGGCGTCATATCATGTATCATGACCATCATTCCCAAGGCGGTTCTTGCGCCCATCTTTATCTTTATCGGCTTTGAGATTGTCCGGCAGGCCTATGCAGCGGTTCCTGAAGCTCATTCACCTGCGGTTACCTTCGCCTTTTTTCCGGTTATAGCCTATCTTGTCATGATTTTCCTGAACCAGTTCATCACTCCGGATGCCGTGCCCGTGCGGCTGCAGGCCATGTATCTCTCGCTGACCGTACTGAGCAACGGATTTATCCTGACGGCCATACTCTGGGGCGGGATGCTTGCCTGCCTGATTGATACACGCCCGCGCAAGGCAGCCCTGTATGCCGCAGCCTGCGCCCTGTTCACGCTGTTCGGACTCATGCACTCGGTTGTTCCCACAGGCGAGGTATATCTGCCCTGGCATGCTCCGGGAACCTATCCACTGACCATTGCCGGTTCATACATACTTTTGGCCTGCGTATACCTGCTGCCGCACAAATATTCTGCTGCCAGGATGTGATGCTCCCCGCCCGCAAGGCAGAATTCCGGCACATACGCTCTCTGCACTCCGTCATCAGAACATCCTGCCCCGCGCTCAATAATGTCTACGCTCAATAATGTCTTGCAAAACAGCATTCCATCACTATACTTTTATTTGGGAGAGCATGAGGTTTGCGCACAGCGGCATCGGGACATAAAAATAAAAAAATAGTGCCCGACCCAGTCAATCAAGCGCTAACTGAAATATATCAATCTTCAGCAATGTGGTGCGATGTTTTCAGGCGGGCGTAACGACAAGAGCTGAAGCCAAACAAGAAATTGATACCTCAGCTTTCCCTTTCGGGAGTCGAGGGCCTTCATGACACCAGTCAGGAAGGCCCTCTTTTTTAAGAAAATGTGGCATGAAACCTAAAACAATGCTAATATATCCGGCATTCAAAAGTCGTTAAAACAACTACCCACGCGAAAAGGAGTACCGGCATGTTTAAGATCCAGACACTAAACAAAATCTCTTCCAGAGGGCTCGATCTTCTCCCCCATGAAACATATGAATATGCCTCTGAGCTGGCAAATCCCGACGGTATACTGGTCAGAAGCCAGGCCATGCATGACATGGAACTTTCAGCATCCCTCAAGGGCATTGCCCGCGCAGGCGCCGGCGTTAATAATATTCCCATCGATAAATGTTCCGAGCGGGGCATTGCGGTCTTCAATACCCCCGGCGCCAATGCCAATGCAGTAAAGGAGCTTGTTCTGCTGGGTCTTTTAATGGCCTCCCGCCGGGTTTACCAGGGCATTTGCTGGTCAAAAAGCCTTGCCGGCAAGGGAGCCGATGTGCCCAAGCTTATTGAAAAAGGCAAATCAAACTATGATGGCCCCGAGATCAAAGGCAAAAAGCTGGGTGTCATCGGCCTTGGCGCCATCGGCGTCATGGTGGCTAATGATGCCGAAGCACTCGGCATGGAGGTATCGGGCTTTGACCCGTTCATGTCCATTGAAGCAGCCTGGGGCCTGTCGCGCACGGTAAAAAAAGCTGTCAGCATAGACAGCCTGTTGGCCGAATCAGACTATATAACCCTTCATGTGCCGCTCAATGACTCGACCCGCGGAAAAGTTAACAAGGAAAAATTCGAGATCATGAAAAAAGGCGTGCGCATTCTCAATTTTTCGCGCGGCGAAATCGTCGACAGCAAAGCCATGCTCGATGCAATCAGCGCCGGCATTGTCGAATGCTATGTTACGGACTTCCCGACCGACGACATGCTGGGCAATGACAAAATAATTCCCATTCCGCATCTTGGCGCCTCAACGCCCGAATCGGAAGACAACTGCGCAATTATGGCTGTTGCGCAGCTTCGCGACTTTCTGGAAAGCGGCAATATTAAAAATTCCGTTAATTTCCCGGAATGCTTTCTGCCACCCTCGGGCACGCAGCGCATAACGATCGCCAATAAAAATGTGCCCAATATCATCGGGCAGATCACCTCTGTTCTGGCGCAGGCGGGTCTTAATATCGCCGACATGCTCAATAAGAGCAAAAAGGACTATGCCTACAATATCATCGACATTGACGGCACAGTATCCGATGATGTGGTGGCAAAGCTCAAGGCTGTTGAAGGCGTCATTGCCGTGCGCCTCATCTGATAGACATGCATACCTGCTGAAGTAAAAACATCCGGCAGCAGTCTGCCGGATGTTTTAGTATCCGGACTGTTTTTCTCTCTAGCGCACCTTATGATGGTATGTTTATGATTGATCACGTTTTAAGAGGCAGGGCGAAAACGGGAATGTACAGTTCGTATGTTCCGTTCAACCACATATAAGGAATGGTATGAACGACACGACAAAGGCTAATCTGCTGGAGGCATTTGCGGTCAACGCTGCTGCAAACAGGCGCTATCTGGCCTATGGCCGGAAAGCACAGGACGAGGGCTTTGCCGGCGCGGCAAAACTGTTTCGGACAGTTGCACGATCCGAGACTATCATGGCTGCAAATCATTTAAAAACCGCCGGCGAGATACGAACAACTGCTGAAAACATTCGCCATGCCCTTGTCCATGAGCGCGAAAGCCTTCTTTCAGGCTCCGGCGGCTCTATCAGCAAGGCAGGAGCAGCGCATGACGAGTCCGCGCGCATTGTGCTTTCCTGGTCTCAGAGCGCGGAACAGTCCCATGCCCGTTTTTATGAAGTAGCGTTACAAGCCCTTGAGCAGGGCCGCGACTGCGAGTTCGGCCAGCTGCATATCTGCTCTGCCTGCGGATATCTCATGGAAGGCGAACCACCCGATATGTGCCCTAACTGCGGCGTCGGGAAAAGACTTATCCCTGCTATAGACTAAAAACGGTGTGAAGGCACACGGATAGGGGGGGCAGTTTTTGCAGGTGGGGTTAAGCCCGAAAAAAAACAGTTGGGTTTCGCACATCAACCCAACCGGCTCAAAAACAATTACTTACGAAGGAGTGCTGGCATAAGGGCGAACCCAACAGTTGTCTGGTTCAGGAAATTCGTCCATCCACAATTTTGCTCCAGGTAAAGCAGTAGTTACGTTGGAGCTGGTCACACACAGCCTGCCGACGGCAGTATGCGCATAGTATATTGAACACAAAGCATTTGAAAGGCTCAATAATCAACATTTTCCGACTTGCCTGTATCCATCATGCTGTCAAAACGCTTTTTCCCTCGCTTGGCGGCTGTTTTAGCCATCTGTTTGATCTGGCTGCGCGTTTTATCATCGACCTTGCCTCCCAGACTCTGCAGCAGTTTTCCTTCAACATTTGACGAGAGTCCTTCTTCTGCCGGGCCTGACATGAACCGCACGCGCGACACGAGCTTGCGTGCGTCCGTACTCTTGCATTTCGGGCATTCGGGTTGTATTTTTTGCTTGATGCTCGTGAGCACTAGCTCGAATTTCTTTCCACACCCGTTGCATTCATATTCATAAATCGGCATGCTCTATCTCCCGTAAAAAAAAAACATATGTACCAGTATACCCCGAGACCGGGAATTGCACAAGCTGCGTTTCTTATTGAGGCGGATATTAACGGTCTCATTACTAGTATTCGCACCTGAAACCTTGTCATCTTCAGCCGTCTTCCCGGCGAAAGCCGGGAACCAGTTGAAATAAGCTCTGGATTCCGGCCTGCGCCGGAATGACTAAATGTAAAAACAATTATGAGACGATTGATAACAGTGCGTTAACAAGTTCTCTGTATACAGGCTGTTCAAAAATACCCGGATGCATCAAAGCAGATGGGCGCTTTTCAGCAGCCTGCTAAAAAAAAAGGACGGATACGTAATCCGCCCTTGATGCATATCCGTGCAAAATCGATACATCTATAGGCGCTTGCGCTTTACGGTTTTTTCAGCGCAGGCAACAATGTCTGCAACCTGGGGCACCACAAAATCCTCCATAACCGGGCTGAACGGCATTGGCACATCCTTTGCGCCTATGCGTGCAACAGGAGCTGCCAGACAGTCGAAAAGCTCTTCGCCGATACGGGCGGCTATTTCTGCGCCGAAGCCCCCTGTCAGGCAGGCTTCATGCACGATCATGGCACAGCGGGTCTTGCTCACCGACTGGGCTATACAGTTGAAATCAAGGGGCTTGAGCGTGCGCAGATCGATGACTTCAGCGTCGATGCCCTGGCCAGCAAGCTCCTGCGCTGCTTCAAGGCACCGGTAGGTCATGCGGGAATAGGTAATCAGGGTGATGTGAGCCCCCGGGCGCTTCACGTCGGCAACGCCCAGCGGTATATAATACGGTTCGGGGGAAACCGGGCCCCTTTGCGCAAAAAGGCTCTTGTGCTGAAAAAAAACAACCGGGTCATCGTCACGGATGGCCGACTTCAGAAGGCCCTTCACATCGGCAGGCTCGGAAGGCACCACGACCTTCAGGCCCGGCGTGTGCACAAACCAGCTCTCTAAACACTGTGAATGCTGGGCAGCGGCCCGAATGCCTGAGCCATCGGGCGCCCAGAGTACCAGGGGAAGCTTTGCCTGGCCGCCGAACATATACCTGATTTTTGCCATCTGGTTGACTATTTCATCCATGGCGGTTGTGACAAAATCGGCAAAATGCATATCAATAATAGGGCGCATGCCGGTCAGCGCCGCGCCGATGCCGCCGCCGACAATGGCCGTCTCTGAAATGGGCGTATCGATAATGCGGTCGGGGAACAGTTTAGGGAGCCCGCTGAACTGGCCGAATATGCCGCCGTGGGCGACAAGGTCCTCGCCAAGTATGAAAACTGTTTCGTCCTGCTCCATCTCTTCGGCAATGGCCTCGCTGATGGCTTTGGAACAGGATATATATCGTGATTTCAAAAAACCCCCTTATAAATTGACAAACAGGTCCTTCAAAGCGTCTTCGGGTTGCGGCAGCGGCGCCTCCATGCCGAAACGTATGGCTTCGTCGATCCTGGCATTTACGCCCTCCCAGACGGCATCAATATCTTCGCGGGTCAGCGTGCCCTCAATGAGCAGCAGCTTTTCAAAACGGTCGATAGGGTCGCGGTGAAGCTTATGGGCGTGAATTTCTTCGGCCGTGCGGTATTTCTGCTTGTCGCCCTCGAAATGCCCCCGGTAGCGATAGGTGGATGTTTCAATAAGCGACGGCCCGTTGCCGCTGCGGGCGTGGTCGACCGCCTCCTGCACGGCGCCGAGCACATCGAGCACATTGCTGCCATCGACAAAATGGCCGGGCATTCCGTAGGCACAGGCCCGCGCAGCGATTGACGGGCCGGAAACCATTTTGTCGGCCCGCGATGTTGAGGCATAATAATTATTTTCACAGACAAAAACAATCGGGAGCTTGAAAACAGCGGCCATATTGGCGGCCTCATGAAAGGTGCCCCGGTTGGATGCGCCGTCGCCGAAAAAAACCATGCCGACCTGATCGGTCTTGCGCAGCTTGATCGACAGCCCCGCCCCGGTCATAATGGGAAAGCCGCCGCCCACAACGCCATTGGCGCCGAGTATGCCCAGGGAGAAATCAGCTATATGCATGGAGCCGCCCTTGCCCTTGCAGTAGCCCGCTGCCTTGCCGAACAGCTCGGCATACATGTATTTTGGATCTGCGCCTTTTGCAAGTATATGGGCATGCCCCCGATGGGTCGAAATAATATAATCATCTGGCCGCAGGGCAGAACAACTGCCCACGGTCGATGCTTCCTGACCGATGGAGAGATGAATAAAACCGGGAATGAGCTTCTGCTGGAAAAGATCACCGGCTTTTTCTTCAAAAACCCTGATGAGCACCATTCTCTTCAATATGGCCCTCTTCTGCCGGGCGTTTATATGAAGCGCGGGCTTGGTGTGGGCATGCATATGCCCGGAATGCCGGTATATCGACAGGTCGGTTAAAGAAGCAGCCTGCTGGGCAAGCAAAGTTTTAGTGGGCATCCTTCCTCCGGATGTTGAATTACCCTGTTTTGTCGGGAATTTTTGAGCCTGTGGGCTTAAAAACCGAAGTTTAAAACTATAAAGCAAGCTTAGCTTTGTGTCAATAAATAAGTTAAATTCGGGTGTTATCAAGAATATGTAATATGCCGCAGGCGCAGCGACTGTATTGATTGTCATTACAGTCGCTACCAACTAACCTCGAAAATTCAAGATTAGCAAAAGTATCATTGAATAAATACGGTGTTATTGCGGTCACGACTTTGCCACGTAGTGTGGACTTTTTCCGATTTGTCCTGACCACAACATATAGAAAAAGCGGCGCCATTATTTTATATAGTTACACCATATTTATTACTCTGCTAAAATCAAATGTGAAGGCTCACTAGTATTTCTCAGAGGATTTGGTGTGGGCGTATTTTCCGATAGTATAGAGAATTTTGCAGCCCGCTTTGATGCTTCCTGAAAGCGTTCCGGAAACTTTTGACGTGCCGATTCTGGGCCGGTAGCGCACCGGTATTTCCCGTATGCGCAGGCCCTTTTGCACTGCCTTGATCTGCATTTCAATGGTCCAGCCGAAGTTCCGGCCTAGCCCTGCCCATATCCTGCAGCGAACTTTTTAGGGGTACAAAACGACCGCAGCCGGTATTTGCCATTCTCAAAGCGAGTTTAAATCAGAATGCATGCTTTTTTTCTTACTGTTTTGGTTCTTTGTATAAAGCTGTCAGTAGCAGCGGCAGACATCAGCATCGTACTCTTTAATGCTAACCCCCGAAGGCATTGTTCCATCAACTGTAAGAGTGTGAAACTGAGCTTCACAGGCTTTGGTATCATTAACGGCAATAAACTTTTTAGTTCGTACCGGAACACATTCTCCGGTGGGCTTCAGCCAATATTTATAATTGTTAACCAGCGTGACTTCTTCTCCGGGCTCCAACGATTCGCACAAAAAATACCCGACGGCACATGACCATTTTTTTTCATCTTCTATGTAACTCGCAAGCCAGATTGTATTCGGACTTGTGTTTTTGATATACAGATCAGATTCACAATACTGCCCCCCGGTTTGGTCAGTAATTTCTTCATCGCCGGTGCGGAACGACAGATACTGTGAAGCATCGCAACCGGAGGTTTTTTCAGTAATTTTTACCGTATCAAAGCTTTTTACTTTTAACAGGTGAGCATATTCGGTGATTATGTCTTCAGTAAACCAGTCAAAAAGTGCCACAAAATCAAAAAAAGAACTGACGATTTCCGACCTTCCCAAGGTGGGGATAATTGCCAGACAGCCGTTAAATGAGTTGCGAAGGTCCTCATCCTGCACCTGGTCAAAAAATTCATTAATTGACGGGTCAAGGTAGCTGCCGAAAAAACTGTTGAGTTTATTAAAAAAAGTGACGATGGCGGCATCAAAGCACTCAATAATTGATAGCGTTGATAAGAAATTCCGAACACCCTCTCCAAGGAAATATGCAAATCCATAGGCGTTCAGCCACCAGTACAAATCATAATCCGCTTTCCATGCCTCATCGGTCGACGGCGGCCAACCAGAAGAAGAAAGTTTCGCCTGCGGGGCGATTTGCCATACCGCGCCAAATAGCTGAATTTCACCAGGCGTTACATCAAGCTGAATTGTATCCAGAGAGGCAAAAAAGCTCTCAGGGTCATCTCCGTCAAGCATCCAGGCTGGTATTTGAAGTTTTTGTGATGTGAGCCACCGGCAGGCATTGGAATCCCATGCTTTGCCGGCAGGCGGTATAAGCTTTACTGTGCCGTCAGGCAGCTTACAGGCAACCCAGCGGCGGGCAAGATTTTTAACCTCAATTTTATCCAGGGCCGGATTGAGAAGCTTCATGCGTTTTATTTTCACCATGGACTGGAGGGTAACCGTTTCTCCCTTTTCAAGTTCTACGGGGGTTGAGCTTGCTGCGGTCTGCACCATGGATGGCAGAGCCTGTGAGTCAGCCGGAGAGCCTAATAGAGAATAAGCGACAGCCTTTCGGCTGGTGTTTTCCGAGAGCGCAACATCGCCAAGCAGGGGGCAGTAAAGATAGGGTTTGCCATTCATCAGCGCTCCAACAAGATCGTTCTTCTGGACACTGACTCTTTGCGTGCCAGTGTATTCTTGCCCCTGATACAGCAGCGTGCCGTTATCTCCGACGATATCCCCTGCAATGAGCGTTACGGATTTATCCCTATCGCATCCTGTGGAGAAAAAAGGCGTAAAGAGGATCACCATCAACCATAAGGATGTTGCAATATTTTTTTTGGGCATCCCTACCTCCCTTCTGGTTGGATAAAAAAAGCCGTTGTTATGAGGCATGTCGCCATGCGTCATAACAGCGGCCCGACTGTTATCTGTTCCTTTACCCTCCGGGAATCCCAAACGGATTTTCCCGAACCCTTGTGTTTAAACAGTATGTAAGAAGTATTAAAATAAAAAAAATTATTTAACAATCAAAAAAAATTGCACTTGTGCCCCTGCCGACATGCAAAACTCCACATTACGGCTCGTCCTGGTCAAATCAAAACCCCGAAAATTTAAGATTACCAAAAACAATATGCAAAAAATTGAGTGTCGTATTGCCGTGAAGACGTGATACGTAGTATGGGCTTTTATAACAAAAGGCCCGGCCACTGTATATAGTGGTAAGGCCTTTTGTTGATTCTTCAGTCTCAATTGTATTACTTCCCCACCATCGGCGCAATGACTTCAAGCACCCTGCGTGTTACGGCACGAAGAGCAAGGCTGCGCTCAAGAACTGCATTGATGCTGTCT
>JAFGCP010000271.1 GCA_016932595.1 Deltaproteobacteria bacterium | reverse complement strand
GACTTTTTAAATTGGTGGTGATGGTTTTTATTGTAGGAGCACCTTTAGGTGCGATTGTTTCGCGGCTGAAGCCGCTCCTACAGGAGAGAACCATCAAAAACAAATGTCATGACCCGGTAGTATGCAGTCCTCAATCAGAAGCCGCTGCAATCTCCCTTGTCGCCTCAAGCCGTGACAGCTACTTTTCTGTCCAGGGCACCAGGGTAATATCCTTGTTTATAATCTCAACAGGCCCATCACCCAGGGTAAGCGGCAGCGGTTGTTCCTGGTCACTGCCCCACCAGTAGTCGCCCTCCTGCATGATTGGCGGCATGGTTTCGCTCTGCAGCAAGGATACATACAGCTTATACTCACCCTTGAGGCATTTCTTGCGATAATAGGTGCAGCCAGGCACCGTCAGGGTGAGCGGTTTATTAAAGTCAATATCGGGATTCTTTACCTGGTCGTCAGAGGTGCCGCCATCCGGCGGCCTTGCGGGCGGAAATGTCCAGGTTTCGGCGTCATACAGAAATGCCAGGAGCTGCGCCGGCTTTGCCGTGAGCGGCGCAGGAACATGTATGGTCAGAATCAGCTGATCGCACGTGCCGCAGACATCCTTTGCCGCGGGCTTTTTCCTGAAAGCCGTGCTGTCGCAGGGCCCCCAGCAATTTCCCTCGGCAGCGCAGACCTGAGCGCCGCGCCTGAAGTTTTTAGCGATGCACCTTCTCGTTTCACCCGGCATGCACTGGCCGTTCTGCACGCAGGTTTCCGCGGGCGTGGGAGCTTCCCGCACGCAGCGCACGTCGGAAAATGTATTAATATGGTTCCAGCAGACAGCGCCATTTTCGAACATAATGGTGCCATACCAGCCCTCGGTCGGCGCATCGGGGCATGTGGTCGAGGAGACATACTCCAGCGGATGGCCCTGCGATGCGGGGTCGGGCTTGTCGCAATTGCCGGTCAGCTCCGGGGGCCAGTAGCAGCCGCCGGTGCCGGGACCGCCGTACTCGGCAGCGGGTCCGCATGTGGGATCGTTCATATCGGTGCTGACACTGTCATTGCGCAAAGGGCAATCGCCGTCGGTCTCGGTGGGCGGGTTGCCCCTGACCAGCGTGCGCAGCTCTTCAATGCTGGGCAGGCGCCAGTCGGCATGGCCGCCAAATACTACCTGCCTGCAGTACCGTACGGCATCGGAAGGCTCGACACCGCCCTCATCCTTGTCATAGGCCTCCCGCTGCGGGTCCTGCCAGCACAGGCCCGAAGCATTGTCGCACCAGGCCGAATAATAAGTACACTCGCATGCATCCCAGCCCTTGCCGTCATCCCGGCAGGTCTGCTCTTTGACGGTTCCCTCGGGGCAGTAGCAGGGCTGTTTCAGCCCGGGCTCACAGGTCGTCTTTTTGCATCCCGCAAGCGCCATCGCGCCGAGAAAGAGGAGTGCACCACATAGCATCAGTCTTTTCATATCTTCTCCTTCAACACATTAATTCCGGTTCTACAACAATATCCGTACATATTTCCGACTGCACCAGGGGCAGGCACACCTGTCTGACCCTGCGGCTTTAAATTTTGAATCCGCAATCTTGAATTTTTCTTCTGACTGCTGACTCCTTAATTCTGAATTCTTTTTTTTAAGCCCGTTCATTTTGGCCACGAGGCATTGCCTGAAACCATGCAGGAGCTCCCTGACAGCAATCATATTTCCGGTATGACGGACTCAACGCCTTTCTTCCAGCGCAGATCGCACATGGGGCCGCCGGTGGCAAGGTCCATGGTTCTATGGTACCCGACGTAGAGCGCCTTGCCCGCCACATAGTCCATGGTGCAGACAAGCGGGTATACAAGATCCGCAGCACCATGCCTGCTGAAGAGAATAACATTGGGGCACTGCGTGTAGTCGAGGCCCCAGTCAAAATCGACGCCGTCGCCCGGGACGAATTTCAGTATATAATCTTCCGGATATATCTGCAGCTGCGAGCGCCATGCCACGAACCGCATCATCATATCCGACAGCGGGCCGAACTGCATGCTGCCGATCTGCCGGCGCTCCGCTTCCGTCGGATACTTTGCCATGAGGTCGCTGAAAGCCTGATCCAGATGAAGCCTGCTGAACTCCGGTATCGTTACCCCGTACTCTTTGGCTACGAGATAGTCAGCAAGTTTTTCAGCATTGGGTATGGCCCACTGAAGATGAAAATTTCTTTTGCCGATATAGCATATGTCGGGAATAAGCGCCTCATAGGAGTCGCGCATCTCGCCCAGCACCTGGTCAATGTCGCCGGCCAAAGCAGGAATTTTGAGATACAGCGCCCGTCGCCACTCTAAGGTCATATCATAGTCCTTGAGAAGCCTGGATGTGCTGTAGGTCTTCTGCCCGATTGCGGCACAAGCGTCAAGCGGCTTACAGCAACAGCCGATGCAACCCACGCCAAGTGCTTTAAGAAAAAACCGTCGCTCCATAACACACACCTTTCGATAGTGATGTTTTTGATGCAGTAAGGTCTCTTTTTGCTGCAGCTGTTTACTGACCCTTTCGACTCACTAATTATACGATTCTGTTTTTTTAATACAATAATCGTCTATCAATGTCAACTCAGTAAGTTTATTTTTATTGTATTTATATTACGAAAATAGTATGCTTAGACTAAAACCGTAAGGACAAACCATGAAAACAGACAAAACAAGTGCTCAGCAGTCCAAAAAAAAGCAGCTGATCCTTGACGCAGCGCAGGAACTTTTCTTCAAATACGGCGTCCGCCGGGTAACGGTTGAGGAAATCTGCAAAACTGCGGGCGTCAGCAAAATGACCTGCTATAAGTATTTTACCGACAAGTGGGATATAGCCCGAACGATGCTGGACAGCCTTGTTAACTACGGCATAGCAGCCTTTCAGGATATGATGCACGAGGACGGGCCTTTTGCCGCCAAGGTTGAAAAAATGCTTCTGCAGACAATGACGCAAATTCATGCCGTGGGGCCGGCCCTGCTTGATGACATGGTGCGGGAGGATTCACCCCTGCACAGCTATTTTTTGGAAATGCAGAAAAAAACCCGGAAGCTGTCGGTGGATTTTTTTATACTGGCCCAGCAGCAGGGGCACATACACCCGGATTTAAAAATGCCGGTGCTGCTGTTCATGTTCGACCACCTGTGCGACCTTGTCAACCACCCCGATTTCATACAGCTCATGCCCGACATTCAGGATCGAGCCAGCGAACTTGCCGCCCTGCTGTTCTACGGCTTTGCCCGCAAGCCATGATATTTTTGATGGGGCATATCCACATGCAGCTGCCGTATATATTTCCATGCGGCGGGCATTGGACGAAAAATTGCGTGGCGGGGGCGGGGTTTGGGGATCGGGGGTCAGGGATCAGGGGTCAGTAATGTAGGATGGGTGCAGCGAAGCGGAACCCATCAGTTGAATTGTCGGGTTTCATTCTTCAAACCGGCCTACAATTTAATCAGCCATTCAAGAGCGTCTTTTACCTCCGCAAACGGTTTCATATTAGTTCTACCGGAAAAAACCATCAGTGATTGCATTATTATTTTTTTCAAACCCTCGATTCCGAGCAGCGCGCTTTTTTTGACAAATGGTTTTATATCTATTGAAACCTGCTTGGCGTAGTCCGTTCTTTCACGGTCATAGCGCATATCTCTAAAATCCGTCAGAAGAAGCACGGAATCCGGCTGTGATGCAAAAATTAATGTTTTTGCAAGCTCCACTCTGCTTTTAATGCCGTCTGGCTGTACGCCGTTTAAATCGAGAAAAATAATTTTCCGGCCATTATACTCATATTCACCCGTTTTGTTTTGTTGCGAGCCGCTGTTGACTAATTCTTCCAGGGTCATAGAGCTATTCCTTTAAAAATAGGTTTCCCGGCAGAAATGTAGGATGGAGGCAGCTAAGAGAAACCCATCAATTATTGTTATTCAGCGGATTGCCGGTATCATTCTTTAACCCGACGCTACAAACTACGATCTGATAAAGTTGCGCACATTGTCCGGCAATAAAAAAGCCGCTGCCGATTCATGACCAAAGGGCTACAATTACCCAAGGTGAGAGGAGCCAGCCTGCGGCCTTTTTTTGCTGCGACATAAATTATACGGCCTTTTTCCAGGAAACCGGCAATACTGAATCAAGATGAATATTTTTTGAAGCATCAAGAATTTCAATGCCGATAATTTTTCCTTCGGCACCAATATCAAGCACAACGTCGTCGGTTACCCGCTGGTTAACCACATCCTGTTTTGAGTCATCCATACGGATATAAAGTAAATCGGTCTGGTCATTATAGCTGATGTTCATGTCTCGCCCTTCATGCCGGGCCTACACAAGCTGAATACCCGTCGATAAAATTTCATGCGCAAAAGGATCGCTATCGTTGAAATCTCCAGGCGAAAAAGGTACGGGTTCTATATCACTGCCAACCCGCAGGGTAATCTTCCGTATCAATTTTTTGTCTTCCAGACGATCCCCCTTAAATACATCCGAAACAAGCGCGATATCAATGTCGCTCCATTTGCCGTAGTTCCCATGGGCATAGCTGCCAAATAAATAGGCCTTTGCCACCGGAATGTTATTACTGGCAAGCTCTTTCAGAAATTTGTCTATTTTGTTTTTTATTTCAGCTGGAATTTGAGCCATTGATAATACTCCTCTATTTTTTTGAAATAGCCGGCGGTAAAATCTTCTGTGCATTTTTTATAAAAGCTTTGCTTGTAGTCTGGATAGCGCGCTTCAAGGTTAAAGTCATTCACCTCATCAAGAAACAATTTTTGCTCTTCCGTAAGCGTCAGCTTCGTCAACTCTGATAGCCGCACAAGATCATGCAGCTTGGGGGGCACTTGATTATCATTATCCTGCACATACTTTGCCTTGAGGATTTTTTCTAAAACAAGGTGCCCGAGAAAAAGCGTCCAGCTGAATTTTTTGTTTTGAAACAGGCTTTGAGCTGTTTCAAAATCATATTGTGCGCTTTCAAGCCAGTATTTTATATGTTCATCTTTTGTCATAGTTTATACCTCTGAAGAACATTATAGTCCATTCACCCACCCTCCACAATTTTAATTTCCTCCTCCGTCAGGCCGCACAACAGGGGTCGAGGATTAGGGATCAGGGGGTCAGGGCCTAGGGTTCAGTAGGATGGGTGCAGCAAAGCGGAACCCATCAGTTGTTGGTATTCAGCAGGCTGGGCAAAGGGGAGCGTGCCCAGCATGATTTTTTGAATTAAAACGAATGTCGGGCACGTATCACTTTGCCCGACCCGCGGGCTATATGACCTTTTCGCCTGATTGCAGCACTTCGCGGGCAAGGGGATTTTCACGGGTAAACTCACTTGTCAAATAGGGATGCGGCTCTATGGATGCATCAATCTCCCGGGCAACCTTCATGAGTTGAAAGGTAAAGTCGATGCTGTCGCCCATGAACGTATCAGTTAAAAGCGCCACATCAATATCACTCCATTCATGAGCTGTGCCCTTTACGCATGAGCCGAACAGGTATGCTCCAACAATATTAAACTTGCGTTTCCGCAACTCGCCAACATAGCGCTTTATCAGCTCATGAATTATTTTCTTATCTTTTGTTTCAGCCATGATCCTATGCCCTCTATGCTGGTGATATTCTTTTCAGTGAATTCCCTGGTGCATTTTCTGTAAAAATCTTTTTTATAATCTTCGTATCGCGTTTCAAACAAGACCATCATAGTGGCTTCACACTCCCTGCACAGGATAGCAGGATGATTCCAGGCAAGGGAATGGTGAAAATACTTTATGCAACAAAGAATTTTTTGCCTGCAGCCTAACAGCCTACTTTTTATACCCTATGATTTTGCGCAGCAGTTGGCTGCGGTCTTCTTTATCTTTTGCCCCCTCAACTCCCTTCGGGGCAAAACCGTCGATCACGCCCAGCACGCCGCAGCCCTGTTCGCTTTGTGCCACAATCACCTGAACCGGATTGGCCGTAGCGCAGAAAATGGTGCACACCTCCTGGCACTGCTTGACGGCATTGAGCATATTGACGGGGTAGGCGTTCTTCATGACTATGTTGAAGGTATGCCCGGCTGCCAGGGCCTGAGCGTTTTCAGCGGCAACTTTAACAAGCTCCCCGTCATTGCCCTCGGTGCGGATAAGGCAGGGGCCCGATGCTTCGCTGAATGCAACGCCGAACTTCACGCCCGGCACAGTTGTAATCATGATTTCAAAAAGATCCTCAACGGTTTTAATGAAATGCGCCTGCCCGAGAATCACATTCGCCCCCTCGGGGATGTTCAGTGTCACGGTTTTAAGCTCCATCACGTAGCCCTCCTGTGTTGTAGTGTAGCCTTTGCCAAAACTCAGGGCGCGGGCGCCGCGCCCCTACGTCCGATCTCCGCACTCCGGTCTCAAAGCTCTGACCTGCTAATTTTTCAATCCAAAACCCTCAATCTGAAATCCAAAATTTATTTTCCCCTGCCCCATCGGCGGCGGCGGCGCGGCTTTTCCGGTTCGTCCTCCAGGGGCGGCGCAATCACATACACCTCTTTTGCCACATCCCCCTCCATGGCCACCTGCGTATTGCCGCACTGCAGCACAAAGGCCGGGGTTTTCTGATGCACCTTTATCTCGGCGCCGGGTATAATGCCGAAATGGGCAAGCTTATGCATGCGCGTATTTGCCAGCGTGTTGATATAGGATATCTTTACCGGCTCGCCCACGCGCACGCGGTCAAGCGACACAATGGCGCTTGCGAGCGTATCTCTCTCGCCCCTGCAGCATTTGCCCTCGGGAATTTTCAGGCCATGCGGGCATTCTCCGGGATGCCCCAGCAGGGTGCAGATGCTGTCGGCAATCT
>JAFGCP010000270.1 GCA_016932595.1 Deltaproteobacteria bacterium | reverse complement strand
GCCTTGGGGTCGATCTTCACCAGCTCAGCAAGCGGATCCATGAGCCTGCGGCCGATTGAGACGGCGCCGCGCACGGTCAGGTCATACTCGGGAAACTCCTCCCGCGCCGCCTCTGATGCCGAATAGACCGAGGCCCCGCTTTCACTCACCATGACAACCGAAGGAGAGCCTGCCAGCTTCAGCCCGCGCACGAAACTTTCCGTTTCGCGGCCCGCCGTGCCATTGCCCACGGCAATGCAGGCGACGGAAAAACGCTCGCACATGTCGCGCAGCTTGAGGCCTGCCTCCTGCTTTTTGTTCTGCGGCTCATGGGGATAGATGGTGTCATTGTGCAGCAGCTTGCCCTGATTATCAAGGCAGACAACCTTGCAGCCCGTGCGGAAGCCGGGATCGATAGCCAGCACCCGCTTCTGCCCGAGGGGCGCGCCCATAAGAAGCTGTCGGAGGTTTTCGGCAAATACATTGATGGCCTCCTGATCGGCCTGCTCTTTGACGCTCAGCCGTATTTCCGTCTCCATGGATGAAGAAAGCAGCCGCTTATAGCAGTCCTGCACCGCCATGCGCACCTGAGCGCCTGCGGCATTTTCCGCCTTCACAAACAGGCTTTCAAGCTCTGCCATGGCTTGGGCCTCATCGGGCAGAATGCGAAATGACAAAAACTGCTCTTTTTCGCCACGGCGAATGGCAAGCACGCGGTGAGAGGGAGAGCTTTTCACCGGCTCCTGCCAGGCAAAATAATCACGAAACTTGGCGCCCTCCTCCTCCTTGCCGGTAAGCACGCTTGAGCTGATGAGAGCCTTATCGGCAAACAGAGAGCGCATCCGGGCGCGCGCCGCAGGGTCTTCGCTCACCTGCTCGGCTATGATATCGCGGGCGCCCTGCAAAGCCTCGCCGGTACTTTCAACGCCTTTTTCAGGATCGACAAACTTCTGCGCTTCTGCTTCGATATCGATAGCAGCCTGCTCAAAAAGAAGCTCTGCAAGAGGCCCGAGCCCCCTCTCTTTTGCAATCATGGCTCGCGTTCGGCGCTTGGGCCTGAAGGGCAGATAGACATCCTCCAGCACGGCCATCGTCTCAGCCGCTGCGATTGCGCCTTTCAGCTCATCGGTGAGAAGTCCCCGCTCATCAAGAGATTTCAGAATCGCCTCGCGCCGGTCGTCAAGCGCGCGCAGCTGCGCCAGCCTGTCGCGAATGGCGGTAACGGCAACCTCGTCGAGGCTGCCGGTTGCCTCCTTGCGGTAGCGGGAAATAAAGGGAATGGTTGCATCCTCGTCAAGAAGCCGCGCGGTGGCAAGAACCTGCGCTTCGGCAAGTGAAAGCTCTTTGGCTATTTTTTTTATATGCTGCTGATCAATGGCCATTGGGTAATCTCCGGTCAATAGAGTAAAAGCCAGATGAATCCTGAATATAAAGCCCCAAAAAAATAGGGCTAAAAAATTCCCCCTTTAGCAAAGGGGGTTAGGGGGATTTGTCTGGCTGCAAAAAAATCCCCCTGTATCCCCCTTTTTCAAAGGGGGATGAAGAAGACATATTTTTTTGTATTAAATTAAATAGCGCCCCATTGTGTATAGGGCGCGGCTCTAATTAAAACACAAAAACCCCGCTTCTTATGCGGGGTTTTTGTGTGCCCGTACTGGCCAGATACCATAGCTGAACAGGCCTTAACCGGCAAGCAAAATATGGGTTCTGCTTAATCAATCATATGCGGCCAGCCGAATGTTTATGCAAACGTAATATCAATTTTCTTTGGCTTTACCC
This sequence comes from Deltaproteobacteria bacterium, assembly GCA_016932595.1. Lineage (GTDB taxonomy): Bacteria > Desulfobacterota > WTBG01 > CAIYCZ01 > CAIRTM01 > CAIWCT01. The sequence continues at coordinate 1,699 of JAFGCP010000270.1, read as the reverse complement.
GTTCAGCCTTCGGAAGCGTCAGCTTCAAAACGCCGTTGTTCATGGATGCAGCGATTTTATCGCGATCGATCTCCTCGCCGATGGTAAATGCCCGGTAATAATCCTTGCAGGCAAATTCGGAATAATATTTGTCGGCATCAGCTGCGCAGGGGCCGCCTGCCTTGCCGTAAATCTGCAGGGTGTCCTTGTCGATCTGCAGGCTCAGATCATCCTTGCCGACGCCGGGCAGATCAGCATACAGAATCACTGCCTCAGTGTCTTCGTAGATGTCCACCGGGGGCACCACAGCTCCCTTTGCTATCTCTGACAGCTTGCCCGCATCCCTCTGGGCGATCGAAGTTTCTTTTTCCTGTGCCATAGTTCTTCCTCCTTTCTTACGACACTTTAACGGGAATCTGCCGCGGCTTCTGCTCTTCCCGCTTGGCGATCTTAATGTTCAGAACGCCATCTTTACAGTTTGCGGTTATTGATTCCGGATTGATCCCGTCGGGCAGGCTCACAACACGGGCAAAAGACCCGCTGAAGCGCTCCCTGCGGTGATACCGCTCCCGGGAAATGTGAGCCCCTTCAGCCTGCTCGGTGCTGCGCTCGCCTTTTATGGTCAGGGTGTTATTCTCGAAGTTCAGCTGCACCTTCTGCGGATCAACACCCGGAATCAGGGCCTGCACATTCACCCCGTCCTTGGTTTCATACATGTTTATGGCCGGGAATGTGCCTCGCGGAACGCTGCGAATATTTGACAGCGGCACACCGATGTCAAACAGCCGGTCGAGCTCCTGCCTCAGACTGTTAAAATCGCCAAACCATGAATCATAGGGTTCAAACCATCCTGCGCTCATAGTGTTTTCCTCCTTTCAGGTTAAGGTTAGCGGTTGATGGTTTTTGCCGTCTCCTGTAAAAAGGTAAAAAACGTTTTTGCAAAGTCAAGCCCCCTGGGGGAAATTTTTCCTGCGTCAACCACCGGTGCAATATGATTTTAAATCCTTTCATCTAAAGGGATAAAAAAGTTTTGCCGCCCCTTGACACCTGGAAAAACGGCTCTATTTTTAAAGTATTTAAAACGCATACCGTTGTGATACAGTCCCAGAGCGCTGTTTACCGGCATACACGTGCCGGGCATGGTTTTTATAAAAATTAGCAGGCAAATCATACGGAAGCTCGCGGGCTGTGCCCTGCTTCAGGGGTATTGAAACATCGGCCATTTTTAACTACTATTTTAAAAAGGAGCATACGGGCTGCACGCATCATAAATCATGTGCCGGGGAGGTGGGGTATGCAGAAAGATTATTATGTCGTGCTCGGGGTGAGCAGAGGCGCTGACCTGCATAAGATTAAAAAGGCCTACCGCATGGCAATGAAAAAGCACCATCCGGACATGGGCCCGGAGCTGCAGGACAGCGATCGATTCCTTGAGGCAAAAGAGGCCTATGAAACGCTCTCCGACGAAGCAAAGCGCAGAAGGTATGACCAGGAGCTGAAGCGGCAGGGCTCGCACCTGCGGACCGCCCGGGCGCCGGATCTCATACGGCGCAGGCGCGCCCCTCTTGAAGATCTCGATACGCTTGTTTCAGCGGCAGATGAGTTTTTCGGAGGATTCGTGCCTGGTTTTCTGCCGGACTACTTTGAAAAAGAGCATGCAAAAGGCAAAGACCTTTTCCTGGATATTGTCCTGACGCTGCAGGAGGCTTTTGCAGGCGGC
>JAFGCP010000269.1 GCA_016932595.1 Deltaproteobacteria bacterium | reverse complement strand
TGACGAGGAATACCTTAGGCTGAAAATCCTCACCTGTATGCTCAAAGAGATATAAAAGGCTCCACACGATTACACGAAGACCCAGAATCAAAAACTGAAATCAGCCCGTGATTTTTTACTGCCGAAATTTATGAGCGGACAGCTTGTAGCATAAATAAAATATGCAGGGTGGCAAAAATGAAGTGGGACTCATTGATATCAACCCAAAATTTAAAACTTGCATGGCGCCGTATTAATACTGGACGGAATCTCCAATACAAGCAGTTTTTTCGAGCTGCCTATCTTGTTTATGAGGGAAATGTTGATGAATATATAAAGGGGCTACATAAAACCTTAAAAGCTAAAGCATGGAGCCCACATCACGCTACAAGGGTATATTTACCAAAACCGTCCGGTCTTCAAAGACCCCTTTCATTGCTTGATATAGAGGATCAAATCGTTCTCCAGGCTATTTCTAATAAATTCGCAACAAAGCTTTATAGAAAAAGGCAACAAGTAGAATTAGAAACGGTCTTTAGCAATAAGCTTTCTTCCCCAAGGGACTCCATTTTTTTTATGGAGCGATGGCAGGCAACATATCGGGCATTTCAAAACAAATGTACTGAGGTGTTTAATCTTGGTTTTAAATGGTCTGCACATTTTGACTTATCAGCGTATTATGACACGATATCTCATGAACTGTTGTTATCCATCGTATCACCAAACCAAAGCGAGCCTGGTACACTTGATATAATTAAAAAGTGGCTTCGCGTCTGGTCTGCAGACAATATTGCTGCAATGACAGCACATGGCATACCTCAGGGCCCCATCGCATCCGACTTCATTGCTGAGGCATTTTTCCTGCCGATAGATTTTAAGCTCCAAAATAAGTCATTCTGTTATTTGCGGTACGTTGATGATATCAGGCTTTTTGGCCGAACTGAAAATGAAGTCAGAGAAGCTGCGATACTCCTTGAGCAGGAGTGCCGCCATCGCGGCTTAATACCACAGAGCTCTAAATTTGAAGTGCGCGAACTGCTTTCACCTGATGACGCAATGGGTTCCTTGCCGAGCATCTCACCCGCAGATGGGCGCGATTTAGCTGAACAACCTATGACCGCAGAGGAAGCGCGTTCAATCCTTGCATCAGCAATAAAATCAAGGCCGTACCGGATTGTAGATAAATCGAGATTTCGATACGTTATGTATCGTGCTCCAGATGACAACGAAGTTTTAAGAATAGTGCTTAAGCTTTTGCCGCGCCACCCAGAGCATATCGATTCAGTGATAGCCTACTTTGCAAACTTTAAAACTCGTCGCGCAATAGCCCGCGCTGCCCTGGATTATTTAATAAGCGGGGTTCCATATTCTTATGTTCGTGGCGCACTATGGCATGTTGTTGCAAGATTTGCTGGGCAGACTGAAATGCATATCGGACTGCCCACGGCTCGTGCTGACGCAAGAATCAGATCACGTTGCGTTGTACTCTCTTGGGGAGTAATGCATTTTTTAATGAAATGTGAGTCAGTGGGGCTCTCAGGAATTGGTCGAAGACTGTCTTCTGAAAACCCAATAAGCCGAAGTCTCCTCGCGCCAATCTTTGCCGATCGAGAGTTTGCACGTGGGGGGCATGCCATGACTCTGCTCAAGGGTACATTAATGGAACAGCTTGCCGGTGCCCGTGAGTTGCAGCAGCGTCAAATAAGTCTCAAAATATTGGATCTAAAACAAAGGGATTTACCAATATCATGTAGAAATGCGTTGGCATCTTTAGGTGTAATTAAAAGAAACTATAATAAGAAAGGTAGGGATTTTGTTGGCGAAGCATTAACCGAGCTTTATAAATGCAAAAAAATATTTATTTGGCATCGATTGTTAGGTGCAGAGTATGAACATGCCCTTCAAATATTGATTGAAGCTAAGGCTAGGTTTCAAGGCGCTTATTCTGAGTGGCTTGCGTTGCAAGATAGCTTTAATGATATTGTAATCAGAAAATTCTTTGGATTTTTAAAAACTAAGAACCTGCAGGGATATTCAAAAATTCGGGCACAAAATGGAAAATTAGTTAAATATGGCAACTTGCTTTTAGAGGGGAGTCCTTTCGATAAGGCCTATCCTAAAATTGCTAAGGATTTGCGCTTTATACATAAACGAAGGAATAATCTTCCTGGCTCACATCCATATGATGAAAAAGGTGGTTCAAAGAATGTTTGGCTTAAAAAAAGGGAGCGCGACCTGATTATTCCTAAAATAAAAGCGGTGCTGGATTTTATAGTCACAACCGTAAACACACATCCATGACTTATACGTTGTTATGATTACCGACATCAACAGCGAAGACCGTCTTGTGCAGGCGACTTTTGCAGAGCATCTTCAAAGAGAGCTGGGCTGGGAAAGCGTGTATGCCTGGAATGAAGAGACCTTCGGGCCTTCGGGCACGCTGGGCCGTGCTAGCGAGCGCGAGGTAGTGCTCCTGCGGGATGTGCGGGCTGCACTTGTGCGCCTCAACCCCGGCCTGCCCGATGCTGTGCGCGAGGCTGCGTTGGATAAGCTCATAAAGGTTGATTATTCGCGCTCAACACTACAGCACAATCGGGAGTTTTATGGTTTTATCCGAAATGGTGTGCCGGTTGAGTGGCGCGACGCGGGCGGAGTGAAGCGCTATTCCCAGGCGCAGGTGATTGATTTTAAAAACGCCTCTACAGGCGGTGTGCCCAATAACCGATTTCTGGCCGTTCGGGAGTTAAAGATTCAGGGCCTGCGGGTGCCGCATTATAACCGCAGGGCTGATCTGGTCTGCTATGTAAACGGCCTGCCCCTGGTGTTTGTAGAGCTGAAGGCAGTGTATAAAAATATACGGGCCGGCTTTGACAATAATCTTACCGACTACATGACCGAACAGGTCATCCCCCATGCATTTCATCATAATGCCTTCCTTGTAGTGAGCAACGGCGATCAGGCCCGGTACGGCTCCATTACCAGCAAATGGGATCATTTCATCGAGTGGAAGCGCAACGATGAAAAAGACAAAGGCCGGGTAGATACGGAAACGCTTTTAAACGGTATGCTGAAGCCGGAGCGGTTGCTTGATCTGATTGAAAATTTTATCCTGTTTGATGACAGCAGGCCCGGCGGCACGCGAAAGATCATTGCCCGCAATCATCAGGTGCTGGGCGTGAACAATGCCGTGGCATCGGTTGTGCGGCAGGAGGCATTAAAAAAGGAATTCCCGCCGGACAAGCGGGCTATTATCTATACTATACCTCGGCCCCTGCTGAAAATCGCCGCTGATGCTCCTGCGGCACAAAAACAAACTCCAGCCACGGCCGTGAGGCCTGCAGAACTGCTGCCGCTCATTAAACGCGCACATCCTGACCTGGGGCGGCTGGGCGTATTCTGGCATACGCAGGGCAGCGGTAAATCCTACTCCATGGCCTTTTTTGTTGAAAAGGTGCGGCGCATCGTGCCGGGCAATTTTACCTTTTTGGTCATGACCGACCGTGAGGATCTCGATGATCAGCTCTGGCGGACCTTTATCGGCTGCGGGGTCACGGATGAAAAAACACCTCGGGCCGGCTCAGGCAAAGAGCTTCGGGCGATGCTGAAAGGTAATCACCGGTTTGTGTTCAGCCTGATTCATAAATTCAATCAGGCTGTAAAAAGCCCCTACAGCAAGCGCGATGACATTATTGTTTTGTCCGACGAAGCGCACCGCACGCAGGCGGGCAAGTTTGCCGTCAACATGCGCATGGCACTGCCTAATGCCGCTTTTATCGGATTTACCGGAACCCCGATACTTAAATACGATGAACTGACCAGCCGCATTTTCGGCAACTATGTTTCCCGCTACGACTTTAAGCGCTCAGAAGAAGACAAAGCCACGGTAAAGCTCGTATATGAAAACCGGGGTGAAAAGCTCG
>JAFGCP010000268.1 GCA_016932595.1 Deltaproteobacteria bacterium | reverse complement strand
TAATGTACTGCTGCTCACAGATTTTCTGCCAGGCAGGCCCTGATTTTTGGGTATCATGGGGAATTGACCCGTCTTATATATATCTCCGCCCAATGCCAAATTGCTAGAGCCCCTGGTGAACTGCTGGCCGTACCACATGGCTGTGATTGCATGCATATGCCTGGCGCACAGAGGGGTTTTGTCGGTTCATAAAAATGCAAACTTCACCCTCCGGGCACATGCCGCTACAAGGTATGAAGACAACTGCTGAGAGCAATTCGTACTGTGACCAGCAAAGGGGAATACTTCTTCACACATAGTTTCTTTTGTGGTAATTTTTATATTATTTTAAAATAAAAGAAACAAGTATTTTATAGCGAAATACTCCACGAGCAGCGGTTTGCAGAAACAGTGCACGACCCTGCTTCCAAACCTTTTTTTAATATCCTGCGGCGCCGATTGAGATATCCTTTTCTGACAGAGCATAACATGCTGATGTCCCAAAAGGCGGTACGATACCAGTCATGCATGAAGGCAAGGCTTTGCAAAAAAGGCTGTAGCAGGTCATGACATTTTAAACTGGTGGGCACTGTTTTCCTTGTAGGAGCACCTTTAGGTGCGATTGCTTCGCGGCTGAAGCCGCTCCAACACAAGAGCACTATCAAAAACAAATGTCATTGCCTAGTAGTTATCTGAGAAAAATCGACCCTCTGTCAATCGGTTCATGCGCAGCATCTTGACCGGTGAGCTTTTCTATGTTCATAATTGTTTTGAACCGGTGAGCCTGCCTGATTTCATGCTGTTGCATGCTGCTTCACTGGCCTGGATACGATCGGCGTTTATACTATGAAAACAATTTTAGTTATCTATCATTCCCAGGGCGGCACTACGGAGTGCATGGCGCGGGCCGTGGCCGATGGAGCGGCCGGTATGGAAGGGGCTTGTGCGGTTCTGAAACGGGCTGTCGAGGCTTCACTTGATGATCTTTTGAGCTGCGACGGCCTTGTGATCGGCTCGCCCGAGTATTTCGGCTACATGGCAGGAGCTGTTAAGGATTTCTTTGACCGAACCTATGAAGCGGGGCATACTGAAAGCAGGGTTTTTCGCAAGCCGTATGCCGTTTTTATTCATGCGGGCAATGACGGCACCGGTGCGCTTGCCAGCATCGAGCGTATCGGCCGCGGGTATACATTTAAAAAAATATATGAGCCCCTTATTGTCTGCGGCGACCTTACGGACAGTGTGCTGGCGCGCTGTGAAGAAATGGGGCAAACCATTGCGGCGGGCTGTGTTGCGGGAATTTACTGAGGGGGAGAGAAGATGAAAACAAAAATTGCCTGTTTTGTTCTGGCGCGCAGCAGCGCTTCGCATGATTATTTTTTCAAGGCGGTAAAAAATACTTGATAAGGAGCGCTATGGAACACGTTTCAGATCCTCTAGCCTATGCTCGTGATGTGGTTGGCGGCGATCCGATGGCAACATTTCTCGGGGTGCAGATCGAAGAAGTGCGGCAGGGCTATGCCCGCTGCTCACTTTTAGTAAAGCCTGAATATCTTAATGCCGCTGATCGGGCCCATGGAGTGACGGTTTGCGCGGTTGCAGACCAGGCTTTTGCCGTTGCCTGCAACTCTCTTGGTACAAAAGCCCTCGCGGTGAGCCTTAAACTCACCTATACGGCCGCTGCGCCTCCGGGTGATATCATCGTTGCCGAGGCAACCCCGGTCAATGTGGGCCGCAAGGTAAGCGTCTGGAAAATCGAGGTGCGCGGCAGGGAAAAAAGCCTGATCGCCTCCTGCGAAGGAATTGCCTATCATAAATGAATACTGCGGGGGAGCTTTCATGCTGAAGAAAAAGAGCAAGGGCATGATTGAGGCCGAGATCAGCGAGGCCATGATCAAATTTGAAAAAGAGTATATGGGCCGCGGGCCCCTGGAGACAAGAACCCATATTGTTGAAGATATGGTCATCGTGCGGCTCACCAAAGTGCTGACGCGTGCTGAAGAGCAGCTCACCAGAACAGCCGAAGGGCTGGCGCTCATAAAAAAGGTTCGGGTGACGCTCCTGGAAGAGGCGCGCCACCTTCTTGAGGCCATAATCAAGGATATCGCCGACAGTACGGTGCTGAGCATGCACACGGATATCAGCACGACAACCGGCGAACGGGTCATAATCTTCGTTCTTGATCGCAACCTTGAGGGGGCCTTGAAAAAACCTGTTGAAAAACAGCACGGGTTTTGAGATAATACAACAAACTTGGAAGATTGTGTTAAATGCCTGAGGCATGACACGGGGCGTTCGCGGACAAAAACAGGCGAAATCCCTTGAGCCGATACGGTGGTTAATCAATAAGCCAATATCAGACAAGTCCCTCGATGGGGGCCGGCTGGTATTGGCTTTTTGTTTTATGGAGGTGTGTGTGGATAGAGCTAAATTCAAAATTTTTGCCCGAAAGGTTATCATCTATACCAGGGGCAAGGTATGCGAAACGCCGGAAGAGCTGCTGGCAAGCCCGTTGTTTGCCGAACTGCTGCGCCGGTATTTTGATGAGCTTGCCGCAACGCAGTCCTACCTTTTACGGGTGCTTGGCGACAGGACGGCCGATGCCGACACGATCAGCCTGTTTGTGGAAACCCTGCAGCATCTTGCAAAGCTGCCGTATACGAAAGTACCTAGCGTGGTGCCGGGCGCCGAGGTGTTTTTTCGTGACATGGCCCTGATCAGCGAGTTTATCGAGCAGCTTTACAACTACTGGCGCAGCCACGACCGGTTTCTGCTGTGCGATTCCGAGGGCGATATTCTTGACCAGCGCCCCTACCGGACGTTTAATTCCTCCATAGAAACGCTGACGCATCTGATCCGGAGCGTCTACCGCGACATCCAGGAGAATATCACGCTGTCGCATCCGCGCATTTACCGTCAGGTCACGGCGGGCGCTGAAATAGCCGCCATATCCCTGCCGCAGAAGCTGCAGTTGCCGGGGGGCGTCTATGAGAAGCTTTATAAGATACCGGTCATCAGGCAGGTGCTTATCAATCCGCCCCTTATTTTGAACCCGCCCATGAACAAGCGGACCGGGCAGTTCGTGAAGGTGGAGCGCAATCCCCTTGAGTTAGTGGAGTTTCATCAGGATGAATGGCTCTGCTATCCGGCCAGGGTCGGGCCGCTGTTGATACTGGTGTATTTTCACGCCCGTTTTTTCGAGCTCGGGTTTACCCTGTGCAATCTGTTCGAGCTTGCTGAAGATGAGGATTTGAACCGGCAGCCCGATGCCGTTTATGCCTTCGGCGCGCCAGCAGGCAGTCTTGACGGGCTTGGCGTGTTTCCGACGGTTTTTCATGAAGATGCTGAGCATGATTTACTTGTTGCAGCAGCCCCCTGTGATGATGCTTTCGGCTATTTCGGCTATCTTAAAAAGATGGTGCTCACGCTGCACAATATCAAGATGATGCAGGCCGGAAAATTGCCATTTCACGGCGCCTTTGTCAAAATGCTCCTGAACGATTACGGCGAGAAAAACATCCTGATCATCGGCGACACGGGCGCGGGCAAGTCCGAGACGCTGGAGGCCCTCAGAACCCTTGGCGAAGGCCGCATCAAAGGCATGTTTATCATTGCCGACGATATGGGCTCCCTTGATATCGATGAAGACGGCCGCATCATCGGCTATGGCACCGAGACAGGCGCTTTTCTGCGCCTTGATGACCTGCAGGACGGCTATGCCTTTGGACAGATCGACCGCTCCATTATCATGAGCCCCAGCCAGGTGAATGCCCGGATCGTGCTGCCCGTCACGACCTATGCCCTGGTCATGCAGGGCCACAGGGTCGATGTGGTGCTGTATGCCAACAACTATGAGCAGGTTGACGATGAGCATCCGGTCATCGAGCGGTTTTTCTCTGTTGATAAGGCTTTCAGCGTGTTTCGCGAAGGCACGGTCATGAGCAAGGGCACAACCACCTCGAGCGGCATTGTGCATTCTTATTTTGCCAATATTTTCGGGCCTGCACAGTACCGGGAGGTGCATGATCGGCTCGCCATGATATTTTTTAACGCTTTTTTCAGCCAAGGCGTTTTTGTCGGTCAGATGCGCACATGCTTGGGCATTGCGGGATATGAAACCGATGGGCCTGCCCGGGCTGCCGAAGAATTGCTTGAGCGACTACAGCAGGTAGCAAGCAAGTAGAAGACTCTAGAAGGGTCGTGCTATGCGCCGTATCGTTTTTGCTAATTTTATATATTAACGCCAAGCAAGCGGCAGTTTTTTTTTGCGGCGCACATCTGCTGATTTATAAATTTATATAGGAACTATAAATAGTTCTATGTATTGACAGGGGAATGGTTCGTGTGCTATAAGTACTCCTTTTAAGTTGAAAATGAGCGGGGTTTTGAAAAATATACAGGAGGACATGGTATGCTTGAAGTTCGCTTACATGGAAGAGGCGGTCAGGGCGCTGTGACGTCTGCCGAGCTGGTTGCGGAGGCCGCAATCAATGAAGGCAAATACGCCCAGGCCTTCCCCAGCTTCGGTCCCGAGCGCCGCGGCGCGCCAGTGCGTGCTTTCATTCGCGTGGACGATGGTCCCATCCCGCTGCGCAATGAAATCGACGAGCCTGATGTGGTGCTGGTGCTGGATCCCACACTGATTCGGGTGGTCAATGTGACCGAGGGCCTGAAAAAGGACGGTATCGTCGTGCTTAACACCAGCAAGACCGTTGCCGAGATCAAAAAGGAATACGGCATCAAGGGCAAGGTGGCAACAGTCAATGCCACAAGAATCGCCACCGAAAACCTCGGCCGCCCCATAGCCAATACCACCATGCTGGGCGCCCTGCTAAAGGTGACGGGTGTTATCCCCATCGAATCGCTGAAGGAGACCTTCGGGCACCGGTTCGGCAAGCTCGGTGAGAAAAATTTCAAATCATGCCAGGCGGCTTTTGCCGAGACGGTAATGGAGGGCTAACGATGGCAAAAAAAGATTTTGAACTGACCTGGAAAGAAATTCCCGTGGGCGCCATCGTGCATGAGCCCGGCAATGCAAGCGAATATCAGACCGGCGACTGGCGCTCACAGATGCCCGTGCTGGACCGGGACAAATGCGTGAAGTGCGGTATTTGCTACCGCTTCTGCCCGGAGCCCTGCATCGTCAAGGACGACGAGGGCTACTATGTGGCTGATCTGTTCTACTGCAAGGGCTGCGGCATCTGCGCGTATGAATGCCCCAAGGATGCAATAACCATCGTGAAGGAGGAACACTAATGGCAAAACGAGTCGGAGCAGAAGGATCTTTTGCGGTTGCCGAGGCTGTCCGTCTTGCCGATACGGATGTCGTGGCTGCCTATCCCATTACCCCGCAGACCCATATCGTCGAGCGCCTCTCTGAAATGGTGGCCGACGGCGACCTCAATGCAAACTTTATTTATGTTGAATCCGAGCATTCGGCCATGAGCGCCTGTCTGGGCTCTGCTGCTGTCGGCGCCCGCACATTCACGTCCACGGCCGGCCAGGGCTTAGAGCTGATGCATGAAGTGCTCTACCTTGCCTCGTCCATGCGCCTCCCGATCGTCATGGCGGTTACCGACCGCGCCCTGTCGGGCCCCCTGAATGTCTGGGGCGACCATTCGGACGCCATGGCCACCCGCGATTGCGGCTGGATTCAGTATTTCGCGGAAAACGCCCAGGAGGCATTTGACCTGACCCTGTGCGCCTTTAAAATTGCCGAGCATCATGATGTGCTCTTCCCGGTCATGGTGCACATGGACGGTTTCCATGTTTCCCATGTGGTCGAGCCCTATTTGCTGCCTGACAAAGAAGAGCTCGGGGACTTTTTGCCCCCCATCGATTACCCCTATCCCCTTGATCCCAACAAGCCGGTCAGCATGGGCGCTTTTGCACCTCCCGCGGTCTATTCCGAATGCCGCAAGGCCCAGGATGTGGCTGTCAACGGAACCATAGCTGCTGTAGCGAACGTGTGGAACGAGTTCAACAAGCAACTGGGCCGTCAGTACAAACCGATTGAAACCTATAAAACCGAAGATGCCGAAACCATACTGATTGCTATCGGCAGCTTTAATCAGATGGCCTCCGTTGCCGTCGACAAGATGCGGGCGGAAGGCAAAAAGGTCGGCCTTGTCCGGATTCGCCTGTGGCGTCCTTTTCCCCTCGCGGCATTCCGCCAGGCAATAAAGTCAGCCAAAAATATTGTCGTTTTTGAGCGCTCCATGTCCTATGGCGGAACGGTAGGTCCGGTGTGCGCCGAGGTAAAATCAGCCCTGTACGGCATCAAAGATGCCCCGCGCGTAACCTCTTTCATCGGCGGCCTGGGCGGAAGAGATATGAGCCCGAAGCATTTCGAGGGTCTTTTCAAACGCGCGCAGGAAATATTCGACAAAAACCTTGATATTCAATATGAAACGATTGGAGTGAGAGAATGAGCAATTTAAAGACACTTCAAAAACTTAGAAGCGCAGGGGAGCTGTTCATGCCCGGCCATCGCGCCTGCATCGGCTGCGGCGAAGTTCTGGCCATGCGCCAGGTCTGCAAGGCCCTGGGCAAAGATATCATTATCGCCAACGCCACGGGCTGCATGGAGATCATTTCCTCGCCCTTTCCCACGACCAACTGGGATGTGCCCTGGATTCACGCGCTGTTTGAAAACACCGCAGCAGTGGCCTCGGGCGTTGAATCGGGCCTTGACGCCATGAAGCGCAAGGGCAGGGGTCCGGCGCAGGACGTGACGGTTGTTGCCATGGGCGGCGACGGCTCCACGTTTGACATCGGCCTGCAGGCCCTGTCGGGCGCCCTTGAGCGCGGGCATAATTTCATCTATGTCTGCTTTGACAATGAAGGTTACATGAACACGGGCATACAGCGCTCATCGGCAACCCCGTACGGCGCATCGACCACGACATCGCCGGTCGGGAAAAACAGCATCGGCCAGACAACGCAAAAAAAGGATATGCCCCTGATCGCGCTCGCCCATCACATTCCGTATCTGGCAACCTGTACCCCTGCCCATCCGACGGACCTTGCCAAAAAGATCAAAAAGGCAAAGGAGATCAAGGGACCGGCCTATATTCATGTATTCAGCCCCTGCCCAACCGGCTGGGGAACGGACTCTGATGTGGCCATCGAGCTGTGCCGCCGGGCAGTTGATACGGGCGTGTTCCCCCTGGGCGAATGCGTGTATGGCAAATATGCGCTCACCAAAGAGATCAAGGAACTCAAGCCGCTGCGCGAGTATTTGAAACTGCAGCGCCGCTTTCGCCATCTTTCCGATGATGTAATCGATCAGATCCAGGCCCAGGTGCGCGAGCATTATGAAGTCGTGCGGTCCAAATGCGGTATTTTGACGAATTAATTTCACCGGTTTTTTTCGGAAAGCAGGAAGCCCTCGTGTAATCCGGAGGCTTGCTGCTTTCTTTTGCTAGCTTCTTGAGAAGGCCCTGTCTTTTTTACAGGGTATGTTGTAAGGCCTGCACCTGCGCAGGTACGCGCTTTTTCACATGCATTGGAGCAACTATGAACGATGATAATCTGCGAAAGGGGCCCTGGCAGGGGCAGCCTCCGGATATTGAGGAATTGATAAAAAAATTCCGCGGTAATCTGCCGGGGGCAGGCATTATCGCCGGCCTGATCCTGGTGGCCTTTATCGGCCTGACATGCTTCTACAGCATTCAGGCAGGCGAGGTTGGCATTGTGCAGCGCTTCGGCAAGTTCGTGCGTATTGCAACGCCGGGCCTTAACTTCAAGATGCCCGCAGGCATTGAAGCCGTAACCCGCGTGCGCGAGCAGTATGTGTTTACCGAGGAGTTCGGCATGCGCACCG
>JAFGCP010000267.1 GCA_016932595.1 Deltaproteobacteria bacterium | reverse complement strand
TTCGACGGTGGCGGTATTGACCACAGGCACATTGGCTGCAATGCGCCACACCATGCGCGAGCCCGGCGGCGGCGGCGGCGGCATGTCCTCGGCCTCAAACTCCAGATACACTTCCGTTGAGCCCTGCTTTCTGAAGTGCAGCGTATGCGAACCGCCCCCGGATACAACAAAGGGCGCCTCTCCATTGAACAGCTCGAGAAGCTCATCCGTCGTGGCCGGCATCTCCACCTGAACAAAAGGGCTCGGCGGAAGCTGCGCATCGGGATCAAAAACGCTCATCTTCTCTGCATTGTAGGCGTCTATTTTATCGTCAGGATTATCCGCATCAAGGCTGGTCAGCAGAACGAAATTCTCCGGATGCAGCGTTTGTATATCACCGAAATAGAGCGACGTGTCCTGGTCGGGATTTCTCATCAGGCCGGTCAGCCACTCCTCCCATGCCATGGCAATGCCCGCGCCGGAAGACTGCGAGTTTGCGAACATGGAGCCCTCCAGAGCCGTCATCTGCATGGCGGCTACGCCCGTAAGGCCGACAACAAGCACCATGGTGGCTATCATCGTCTCGACAAGGGAAAATCCCTTTTTGTTACACATGACATGCATCGCTTTGCCTCCCCCGAATCGTCCCTCTGGTTAGCCTTGATCCTGCAGCGACAGGTTCCTGCACTGTATATTGGTTATGACCAGCTTGCGCTTGTACGGGTCGAAAAACGGGCCCCATTGCGTACCGCTTGCCGAAAAATATGGCAGCTCGTCACGAATGCCCATAAGCTGACTGCGGGTGCGCATCAGCAGGCTCACCGTTACCGAGCGGATATCGGCCAGACTCTTGCCATCGGCAACGGGGTCAGTGGTTGCTGTGCCATCGCTCATATTATAGAGAAACTCTATCGCCTGGACGCTGTCGACAACATTCTGGGCACCGGTGCTGGTTGTCCCGTTAAAGGTCTTTTGCACGGAGGTTGTTTTTTTTGTGTCCTTGACCTGCCCGACCGGTGAGCCGGTGGCCGTATAAACTGCCGGGTCGTCTTTCAGGGCATACCGAATGGTCTCAACGACACAATCTGTACACGGAGAGGAAATAATCTGGCCGTCGGGCATGGTGTCGCAGCCTGCGCCCGTGCAATCAACCGGTGAAACCCGCGGCCTGCCCAGATCAGCCGTAAAGGCGATTTCAAACGGCTTTGCCGTCAGAAAGCCGGCATTGCCCTCCTTGAACACATCATAGCCCGCCATGCGCAGATCTTTTTCAAAAAAAAACTCAAAAGCGCGCACATTCTGCTGCATTTCAACCAGCTGCTCCTGCAAAAAATAGCTGCGCTGCTGCACGCTGTACATGGCATAGGCAGACGCTGATACGCCTCCAAAAATCGCCACGACTATCATGAGCTCAACCAGGGTAAAACCGCGGGCTCCCCGTGCTATCGGCTTTATTTTCATAACCATCCTTCCCTAATGATCACGCTTGCACTGCTGGATTTATTTTGTGCAATATTCATTTTTAGTGCAATCTATCACGCCGTCGCTGCCATCTTCAGCTACGCACCTGGCTCCGCATTTCTCCATAACGACATTGGCCGCCAGTGATGAAATGCCGATGCGGTAGCCCTGCTTATTTCTATTCTGCACATAGGCATACCCCACCCCGCCGGTCAGGCCCGGAGTCAGGCCCGTGGAAGTAAAGGTAAATTTATTATCGGGGAAGCTCACCTTGGTGCTCCTGCCAGGAAAACCAAGCCTGATGCCGCCGTACTGCTCAGCTATGGATACGGCTTTATTAATGCCCAAACCATCTATAGTATAGGACTCAGCATCCACATTAAATTCGATCATGACTGGACGATTGAACTTGATGGCCATGCTCCTGGCTTTGCGAAAATTAGAAACCATGTCACGGGCCGCTCTGGTTAAATTGTACGAAGGAATCGTCGACACGACCACCAGAGTGCCAATCATGGCCAATATGGCCGCTATGGCAATAACCATCATAAGCTCTACCAGGGTAAAACCTTTAGCATTCTGACGCATATGCTGTCTCCTGTTGGTAAAAAACAAATGCACAAGACGTGCCACCTTGAATCAAATTCTCAAGTATCTGTTATTACTTGATTTTTAAACTATAAGAGGAAGGTCTTTTTCAGAGTGTCGGCAAAACTATAAAAAAACTTTATAGAAATATAAACAAATATTCTATAGAACTGCCCAAGTGGCGCATGGGGAGTTTTCTGCAGAAAGTGGTGCTATTCGTGGATGAGGCGGGGCATCACTGCGCAATCCAATAGATTCAGGTAGAAATTTCCATCAATGCAGGCTCACGGCAGCAGAAAAAAGCTGCTGAACAATCCCGTGCTCCCGCACCGGAGAACTATCACAAGACTTCTTCCGTGTAAGGAGCGGCCAGACAACTCAGGCATAGCTGTGAAGGCCTGCAAGCAGATAATTCACCCCGAGAAAGGTAAACAGCACGCACACAAAACCGATGATGGAAATAATGGCTGCGCGCCTGCCCCGCCAGTCGCGGGTGAGCCGGGCATGCAGAAAAGCCGCATAGATAAACCAGGTGATTAAAGACCAGGTTTCCTTGGGGTCCCAGCCCCAGTAGCTGCCCCAGGCATAATTGGCCCAGACCGAGCCGGTGATAATGCCCACGGTCAGCAGCAGAAAGCCGATGGCGATGGTTTTGTAGATGATCTCGTCGATGGCCTCCAGCGACGGCATCACATCGGTGCTCTTCACGGGAGGCTGCCCTGCCCGCTCACTGCCGCCTGCTTTGACCAAATACACGATGCTGGAGACAAACGATACGGCAAAAGCAGAATAGCCCAGAAAGCAGGTGATAACATGGTAGGTCAGCCAGTTGCTCTGCAGGGCGGGTATAAGGGGGGCTATCTCGCTCTGCACGCTCGGGGACAGAGAGGCATAGGCCATGGCAATCGATATGATGGGAAAAACCAGGGCGCCCATGAGCTTCACCCGGTAGCGCAGCTCGATCCAGAAAAAAACAATCATGGTCGTCCAGGACAGGGCAACCAGAGACTCGTAAAAGTTTGCCAGCGGTATATGCCCGTAGCCGGCCTGGTAGGACTCATACCAGCGAAAACCCAGGCCTGCCGTGTTCGCGGCAAAGCCAAGCACCGCAAGGCCCATAAGGGCGGCGTAAAACTTTTTGCCCCGAAAGAACAGATAGGCGAAGTTGCCCGCCATGCAGGCAAGATAGACAAGCGTTGTTATGCCCAGAAGCTTTGAGCTAATCATGACTGTTTCTCCAGAGATTTGAGCTGTTCAAAAAACCTGTTTAATTCCGCAGCGAAAGCCTGCCGGTTTTTGCTGGCGCTGCCGGCAAGCTGGGCCCGCAGCCCCCCGTCTTTCTCTTCAAGAACCAGATACACTCTGCGGTGGGACATGAAAAAAGCCATGCAGATACCCGAGATCAGAAAAATGCACCCGAGCCACACCACATTGACTCCCGGGTCGCGGGTGACCTGCAGGCCCGTATAATAGCTCGTGTACAGCTGGGCGAGCTTCACCTCGTAGGCGGCGTTCTGATTGCGGTGAAAGCCAGGAAATTTCACGAACGTCCATGAGCTTTCGAGCTCTTTGCCGCTGCGGAAAATGACCACGCGTGCCGCGGGGTTATTGGGCTCGTCGGAGCGGGAAAAATATTTACCGTTATCCATGGCAAAATCGGCAAGCACGGTGTCCACGACGGCCTCGTCCTGCGAGCCTTCCAGGGCAAAGCGCTGCCCCGGCCGCACGCGGTACTCGCGGTCCTGCTGAGTGCCGGCGGGCCTGATGCGCACGAGCACATCGCCGCCTGCGGCCGCAGTCGTTCCGTAGCTTGACTGGTAGAAGAAAACCCCTTTGTAGATGAGCGGGTCATTGACCTCGATAACCTTTTTCAGCACTTCTTTCCCGCCATCGATAACGGTCAGCCAGCTTTTATAATC
>JAFGCP010000266.1 GCA_016932595.1 Deltaproteobacteria bacterium | reverse complement strand
CCCGGCTGGTGGCGCTGTCAGACCCGGCCGCAGCAGCGCGGCTCAGGCAGCTTATTGGTGTAGACGGCACTGAAGTATGTGACGGAGTTGACGGCGCAACCGTGGTTGCCGCGATGGAAGAAGCCGATATGGTTGTGGCCGCCATTGCGGGATCTGCGGGTCTTGTGCCCACCTACAGCGCTCTGCGTGCGGGGAAAAATATAGCACTTGCCAATAAGGAAACTATGGTCATGGCCGGCAGCCTTATCACCCGTGCTGCGCAGGAGCAGGGCTGCCGTATTATCCCTGTCGACAGCGAGCATAGCGCCATTTTTCAGCTGCTGGAAGGCAGACGCCAACAGGATGTTCGGCGTCTGGTGCTGACGGCATCAGGCGGCCCGTTTCTCGGCAGCACCAGGCAGGAGCTTGAACAGGTGACCCCTGAGCAGGCGCTCAATCATCCGCGCTGGAAAATGGGGCGTAAGGTCACGACCGACTCGGCTACCCTTATGAACAAGGGCCTGGAGATCATCGAGGCGCACTGGCTGTTTGGCCTGCCAGCCGAGCAGATCGGCGTTATCGTGCATCCGCAGAGCATCATTCATTCGATGGTCGAATTCGTGGACGGAACCGTTCTTGCGCAGCTGTCGCAGCCTGATATGAGGGCGCCGATAGCCTATGCGCTGTCATGCCCCGAGCGATTGCATGACATTGTGCCACCCCTTGATTTTGCCCGTATCGGTTCCTTGAGTTTTTTTGAGCCGGACATGGAATGCTTTCCCACAATCAGGCTTGCGTATCGGGCTTTGCAGTCCGGAGGACTTATGCCCGCAGTCATGAACGCGGCCAATGAGGTGGGGGTTGAAAAATTTCATGAGCGTGTGATATCTTTTACGGCAATCGCGCAGCTGATTGAAATGGTAATGGATGCCTATACCGGCGGGTCTGCCGACAACATGGAAGCGGTGCTTGATGCCGACCGCTGGGCCCGCCACGAAGCCGCACGAACGGCACAACAGCTCTCCGGCGGAAAGAATTAAACACAGAAAGGAACAAATCGTCAGTGGAAAACATCGTGAGTGTTTTTATGAATTATGTCATTCCTGCGACCATATTGCTGGGGGTGCTTATTTTTGTACACGAACTCGGGCATTTTATTGTTGCCAAGATGGCTGGCGTGCGCGTTCTGAAGTTTTCTCTGGGGTTCGGGCCGAAGCTCATTGGCAGGAAAATCGGAGATACTGAGTACCTGATTTCGATGCTTCCCCTCGGTGGCTATGTCAAGCCGCTTGGCGAGTCGCCTGATGAAGAAATTGCCGAAGCCGATAAGCCCTATTCGCTCAATAGTCAGAGCGTAGCCAAGCGTTTTGCCATACTGGCCGCAGGCTCGGTTTTTAATCTGCTGTTTGCCTTTTTAATTTTTAGCAGCATCTACATGGTGGGCATGCCCATGGTGACCCCGCATATCGGCGCGGTGCTTGAGGATTCACCTGCGCTGAAAGCCGGGCTGAAGGCCGGAGATATGGTCGAATCGGTTGATGGAAGCCCTGTCGAGCTGTGGGATGAACTCTCTCAGCTGATCGAAAAAAGCCAGGGGCGAACGCTTGCGCTGAAAGTGCGCAGGGGGGCCGAGCGGATGGTCCTTTCAGTTACACCGCAGCCAGCCGCTTCCAAAAATCTTCTCGGCGAATCCGTGCAGGCATATAAAATAGGTATTTCGCCCAGCGGCGGCGAAGAGGGGCAAATCGTTAAGCGCTACAATCCCCTGGTCGCCCTGTGGAAAGGGCTTCAGGATACGGGCAAGTGGTCCAAGCTGACGCTGCTCGGCATGGGCGTTCTTATCAAAAGTCCCATAGAGCGGCGCAAGGATATCGGCGGCCCCCTGCTTATCGGCAAGCTTGCGGGGGATTTTGCGCAGGCGGGATTTTTGAGTTTTTTTGTGCTGATGGCAATGATAAGCGTCAATCTGGGGGTTCTCAACCTGCTGCCTGTTCCCATACTTGATGGAGGGCATCTTTTCTTTCTCCTCATCGAGGCCGTGAAGGGCAGTCCCGTGAATGTGAAAATGATGGAGGTTGCTCAGCAGATAGGGCTTGTGCTGCTCCTGTCGCTCATGGCTTTTGTGTTCTATAATGATATTACCCGAATGTTTATAAAATGAGAATTCTGGCCATAGATACTGCAACGCCCTCGGCAAGCGTGGCGCTTGTCGATGAGGGGCGGATTCTTGCTGAATGTCTGCTCTCCGGTCAGAAAAATCATTCCGAGCGGCTTTTACAGATCATCGACAGGCTTTTTGACTGGACGGGTAGTGCCCGTGATTCCATTGATTCGATTGCCGTATCAGTCGGCCCCGGATCTTTTACCGGGCTGCGGGTCGGCATCAGCACGGCCCAGGGCCTTGCTTTTGCCCTTGATAAGCCCCTTGCTGGTGTTCCTGCGCTTGAGGTTGTCGCCAGTCAGGCGACCGGCGGCGACGGGCTGGTCAGCCCCATGATTGATGCGCGCAAGCAGCAGGTCTATGCCTGCCTGTATCACCGCACCGGCGGTGTGCTTGAGCAGGTGCAGCCGGCAACGGTATGTGATCCTGATGCTTGGGTTCAGGGCTTGCCTGAGCCTGCCCTGCTTATAGGCGCTGCCGTTTATTACGGGCGGATTTCAGCCTGTGCCGCGGCAAAGGGATGCACTTTGGCTCCCGAACATCTGGGCATCCCCCGGGCATCGACGCTTGCAATTCTTGCTCAGGCACAGTATGCAGGACGGGCCGGCCGGCCAGAGCTGGTGTCAGCCCTGTATGTGCGCCCGCCGGATGCTTTTATTTGTGAAGCGCAGAAATAGCAATCATGCTGTTGCTCTGAGGGGCAGTTGTATGATAAAATATAATAAGATTTTATGGGAAATAGTTCTGTGTTAATAAAACACGTTTTCAGGCGTATGCTATGACAAAGAATCCTTCAAAGCTTAAAGGCGCCCAGATACTGCTTGAGTGTCTGCACAGGGAAAAGGTCAAGGTTATTTTCGGGTATCCCGGGGGATCGGTCCTTGATGTCTACAATGCGCTGTATGAGTCAAACCTCCAGCATATTCTTGTGCGACATGAGCAGGCCGCTGTGCATGCCGCAGACGGCTATGCCCGGGTGACCGGTGATGTGGGTGTATGCCTGGTGACTTCAGGCCCCGGCGCTACCAACACAGTTACCGGCCTTGCCACGGCCTATATGGACTCGATTCCTATCGTGGTGTTCACCGGGCAGGTGCCCACCATGCTTATCGGCAATGACGCCTTTCAGGAGGCCGACATTGTCGGCATCAGCCGGCCATGTACCAAGCATAACTATCTGGTTAAATCAGTTGCGGAGCTGCCGCGCATCATTAAAGAGGCATTTTATATAGCCCGCTCAGGACGGCCCGGCCCCGTGCTTGTCGACCTTCCAAAAGACATTATCGGCGCTGAGATTGATTTTGAATATCCTGAGAAAATCGACATGCGCAGTTACAAGCCCACCTATAAGGGCAACCGCCGTCAGATCGTACGGGCAGTCGAGGAAATTACGAAGGCGAAAAAACCGGTTATTTATGCCGGCGGCGGAGTCGTCCTGTCGAATGCCTCGCATGAACTGGGCCTTTTTGCCCGGCAGTTCCAGATTCCCGTTACCACGACGCTCATGGGCATGGGCTGCTATCCCGGCACAGATCAGCTCTCGCTTGGCATGCTCGGCATGCACGGCACCTATCGGGCGAATATGGCGGTGAGCAGCTGTGATCTGCTGATTGCCGTTGGCGCCCGTTTTGACGACCGCGTAACCGGCGATCTCAATACATTTGCCGCAGGAGCAACGGTCATCCACATTGACATCGACCCGACTTCAATCAGTAAAAATATTAAGGTTTCTATCCCCATTGTTGGCGATTGTCGCGAAATCTTGAAGGACATGATCGAGGTTGCGGGCGAAAAAAAGATAAAAAAAAATGACCGAAAAGCTTGGTTTTATACAATCGCGGACTGGAGGAACAAGCATTCCATAGAATATCAGATGGATGCTGTCATCAAGCCGCAGTATGTGATCGAAAAATTGTATGAGCTCACCAGTGGCAAGGCGATTATTACCACGGAGGTGGGCCAGAACCAGATGTGGGCGGCGCAGTACTATATATTTGATGAGCCCAGAAAATTCCTCACCTCCGGCGGTCTGGGCACCATGGGCTACGGTTTTCCTGCAGCAATAGGCGCGCAGGTCGCCCACCCGAAGGCAACTGTCATCGATATCGCCGGCGACGGCAGTATTCAGATGAACATTCAGGAGCTTGCCACAGCCGTGCAGTACGGGCTGCCCGTAAAGATTGCCATACTCAATAACATGTGCCTGGGCATGGTGCGGCAGTGGCAGCAGCTTTTTTATAAGAAGCGCTACTCGCATTCAACGTTCCAGCGGCATCCCGACTTTGTGAAGCTCGCCGAGGCCTACGGCGCCGTGGGACTCCGGGCCGAGAAACCGGGCGAGGTCGAATCAGTGATCAAAAAAGCTTTGGCGGTCAAGGACCGGCCGGTGATTATGGATTTTGTTGTCGACCCCGAGGAATGCGTTTACCCCATGGTGCCGGCGGGCGCACCCATTAGCAATATGATACTGCTGTAGACAGAACGAGGACAGGAGCATGAGACATACCATTTCAGTGATGGTTGACAACAGGCCCGGCGTGCTTTCCCGTATTGCGGGGCTTTTCAGCGGCAGGGGTTTCAATATTGAATCCCTTTCGGTCAATGAGACCCTCGACCCCACCATGTCGCAGATGACCATTGTGACGCGGGGCGACGACCGCATTCTCGAACAGATCACCAAGCAGCTCAACAAGCTGATCGATATCATCAAAGTCGTGGACTATGAGAGCAGCGGCTCGGACTTCATCGAACGGGAGCTTGCCCTTATCAAGGTCAATGTCGATGAGCATAAGCGCTCCGAAGTTCTCAGCATTATAGATATTTTTCGCTGCAAGGTTGTCGACGTGAGCCGTACGCATTATACGGTTGAAGTGACGGGCGATGAAAATAAGATCCAGGCTATCATCGATCTGTTCAGGCCTCTGGGCATCAAGGAGCTTGTGCGCTCGGGCAAGGCCGCAATGCTGCGCGAGCATAAGATAAAAGCATAGTTTTTATAACGATTGCATGCGCCGGAGTGATGGCCGGGCTTGTTTTTCATTACCAGTCCTGCCACGCATGAGAGGAGCAATTTGGAAACCGACACACCAGACAAGCAGACAATGAAACAGCGCTTTATGCGGCGGCGCAACCGGCCCCCGCGCCGGGGACCGCAGATGGACAGGCTGAAGAAAGGCGTCTATATACTGCCTAATTTTCTTACGTCGCTGAGTCTTTTCTGCGGCTTTTATGCCATTGTTTCAACCATGCGTGGCGATTATCTGCAGGCTGCCTGGGCTATCATTGTTTCTGGCCTTTTTGACGGCCTTGACGGGCGAATCGCGCGTATGACCAATACCACCAGCAAGTTCGGCGTCGAGTATGACTCCCTTGCCGATCTTGTGGCTTTCGGCGTTGCGCCAGCAGTGCTGGCCTACGGATGGGTTCTTTCCGGTTATGGCCGCTGGGGATGGGTAGCCGCTTTTCTTTATGTTGCCTGCGGCGCCATTCGCCTGGCGCGCTTTAATGTGGAGTCCAACAATATCGGCGGCAAAGGCAATTATTTTACCGGCCTGCCGATTCCTGCAGCAGCCGGCATGGTTGCCACGACACTTATTTTTTGTTTTTATCTGGATATTGCCGATAAAGCTGTCTTGAGCTTTTTATTTATCGGCATGATCTATGTACTTGCTTTTTTTATGGTGAGCACCATACGGTTCCAGAGCTTTAAGCGTTTTGACTTCAGGAGCCGCAAGCCTTTCAATGCTGTTGTCCTGGCTATTCTGCTTATTTATATAGTGGCCACCGAGCCGCAGATAATGCTTTTTGCCATGGGCCTGACCTATGTACTTTCTGGTCCCCTGGGCTACGGGCTCTACATGTTAAAAAAAGCCCGCACCCGTGGTCAGGAAACCGTTATAGTATCAACAGAGGAAAAAAATGTCGCCGAAAAAACAATCCGTTGAACTGGTAAAAATATTTGACACTACACTGCGCGATGGCGAGCAGTCGCCCGGCAATACGATGAATTTGCCGGAGAAGCTGCGCGTTGCCCGCCAACTCGAGTCCCTGGGGGTTGATATTATAGAGGCCGGCTTCCCGATTGCGTCTCAGGGTGATTTTGAAGCGGTGAAGAAGATTGCTTCAGCCATCAAAAAGAGCCAGATTGCAGGACTTGCGCGGGCCAATGACGGCGATATCGACCGGGCATGGGAGGCGGTAAAATGCGCTGCCATGCCGCGCATACACACCTTTATCTCCACCTCCGATATTCACCTGACGCACCAGCTCCGCAAGAGCCGCGACGAGGTGCTTAAAATTGCAGTGAAAGCCGTGAAGCGCGCCAAAAAACATACTCCCAATGTGGAATTTTCAGCTATGGATGCGACGCGCAGCGACCGCGACTATCTCTGCCGGATGTATGCCGAGGTTATTGATGCCGGCGCCATTACCATCAATGTGCCCGACACGGTCGGGTATGCCATTCCGGAAGAGTTCGGCGGCCTTATCGCCTATATTCGCAAGCACGTGTCCAATATCTCGCAGGCCTCCATCAGCGTGCACTGCCACAACGATCTCGGCCTTGCCGTGGCAAACTCGGTGGCGGCCGTGGCCAATGGCGCGCGCCAGGTCGAGTGCACCATCAACGGCATCGGCGAGCGCGCCGGCAATGCTTCGCTTGAGGAAATCGTGATGATACTGCGTGTGCGCCGCGACCTGTTCGGAGCTGATACGCGCATCGCAACCGAAAAGATTTACCCCTCAAGCAGGCTCATAACCTCCATTACCGGCGTCATGGTACAGCCCAATAAGGCCATTGTTGGCGCCAATGCTTTTGCTCACGAATCGGGCATTCATCAGGACGGGTTGCTGAAAAACAAGATGACCTATGAAATCATGACGCCCCAATCCATCGGCCTCAGCAAGAGCAGTATGGTGATGGGCAAGCACTCCGGCAGCCATGCCTTCCGCAAGCGGGTGGAGGAGCTGGGTTTTACGCTTTCCGACGATGAGGTGAAAAAGGCCTTCCAGCGTTTCAAGGACCTGGCCGACAAGAAAAAAGAAGTTTTCGATGAAGACATCGAAGCGATTATAGCCCAGGAAGTGCTGCGCGCGCCGGATATCTACAAGCTTATTGATATGAATGTGGTGAGCGGCACGGTTGCCATACCTACGGCAACCGTCGAGATGGAGGTTGAAGGAAAGATAGTGAAAGATGCCGCTTTTGGCGACGGTCCGGTTGACGCGGCTTTCAAGACAATTGCAAAAATCACGAAAACCAAAAGCAGCTTACTGAAATACGCTGTCAACTCCATCACCGGCGGCACCGATGCTCAGGGCGAGGTAACGGTGCGGGTCCAGGAGGACGACACCGTGGTTGTGGGGCAGGGCGCCCATATGGATATTATCATCGCAAGCGCTCTTGCTTATGTCAATTCCCTGAACAGGCTCGAGCATGCAAAGAAAAAGTCGGGCAGGGGGCTGTATCAGTAGTTCCGCATAAACGGAGCTTATGTTTTGGGGGTGCCGCAGGGCGCTCCTTTTTTATTTGAAATAAAAGAAGCCGGAATTCAGAATTTAGAATCCAGAAGGGAAAGCCATAAAAAGCAAATGCAGGCGCATTTTTTCTACGGGCTACTGGATTCTGACTCCTGAATTCAAATGTCATTGCAGCAGACCTTTATTCTTAACCTGGAATGTATCTACATGGCTCAGAATATCAAATTCCATACAGTGACCTTTCTTCCTGAAAACAAGGTTCTCAAGGTCGAAGACCGCAAATCCATATTTGAAACCATCCTTAAGCATAATCCGCACGGCATCGATCTTCACTTTGCCTGCGGAGCTGAAGGCATTTGCCGCAAGTGCAAGGTGCGGGCTTTTCAGCAGATGGGCCAGGTAACGCCTACGGAGCGAGGGTGCCTGACCGAGGAAGAACTTTCCAAAGGTATCAGGCTTGCCTGTCAGGCCCGTGTCATTCAGGACACCACGGTTGAAATTCTTTATAAAATGCCCTTCACTATCGCCCTTATGGATGAGCCCATTGCAGGCATGGCTGCTGCGGGCATGGCTCAAGGCAGCTATGCCGTTGCTGTTGATCTTGGTGTTAATACTCTCATGCTGTCGCTTGTTGACCTGTTTCGCGGCAGAAAAATTGCCGTCGTGACAGATACGAACCCGCAGATCGAACTCGGGGTCAATTTTGAGCAGCGCGTGGCCATGGTGGAGGAGAGCGAGATAAATCTTGAGGTGCTCAATGAGGAACTTCTGCTGCGTATAGATATTCTTATCGAAGAGCTGTGCCGGGCAGCGGGTGTTGAGCCTGAACAGGTGTGCGAGATCGTCGTTTCAGGTGCAACCGGCATGCTGCATCTTATGCTCAAGGGTGTCTGGAATCCGCTTGAGCAGAGCCTTGGGCCCAAAGACGGCAGCTACCATGCAAGGCAGTTCGATATCAAGTCATCCCACCGGGCGCGCGTGTATGCCCTGCCGGTTATTTCCGCGTATGCCGGGGCCGACATGACAGCGGCAATTCTTGCAACGCGGCTGCATAAAAGCAGCGCAACAACCCTGCTGCTTGACCTGGGCACGAATGCCAGGGCGGTGCTGTACCACCAGGGGGTTGTTTCGGCAGCAGGGGCTGCGGAGTGTGCAGCATTTGACTGCGTTGGTATCGCCTGCGGCATGCGGCCGGAAACCGGCGCGATTGAGCATGTGGCGCCCGATGGACATGCATTCCGGTTTTCCATTATCGGTGAGAGTTTGCCGCGCGGCATTTGCGGCAGCGGCCTTTTGGAGCTTGCTGCAGCGCTTAAGCAGGCAGGGCTTATTGATGACCATGGTGTTTTTCAAAGGCAGCAGAATCTGCAGCATCCGTCTCTCGGGTTTATTGATATCGATGCGGGTTCTGCTTTTCGTTTGTATACGGACGATGGCGTTTTTTCTACCGATATCTTCGTCACGCAGGAGGACATCTATATGCTCCGGTCTGCCAAAGCCCGCGTAACAGACCTTATACAGAGGCTCCTTGACCATGCTGGTATCGTCTGTAAGGATGTGGATCGGGTGCTCGTAAGCGGGGCCTTCGGGGCGCTGTCTGATCCGTCGTCGCTTTTCGATCTGGGCATGCTGCCTCCTGTCCTTAAATCAAGGGTCAGCTGTGTTGGCAATGCCTCAAAGCAGGGAGCTCAGATGGTGCTGCTTGATAAGTCGATACTTGCCGAAGCCGAAGCGCTTGTGCAGCATGTTGTCTGTCTGCCGGCAGCTGTCGACCCTATTCCTGAGAAAGCTTTGCATTTTTTGCCTGCGCTTTAAGAGATGTGGCTTTTATAGTCTGTGCAAGCACTTTCCCCTTGCGTTTGATAGGTGTAATTGATATATTTTTTTTAATTTAGGGCGATTAACTCAGCGGGAGAGTGCCACCTTCACACGGTGGAAGTCACTGGTTCGAATCCAGTATCGCCCACCAGAAATATCGAAATGGCTCCGGGAAATCGGAGCCTTTTTTTTGAAGCTGACATTGTTTCCACCAAAGATGCAGATGCATCTTGATGGAGCTTTTATGGTGCTGTTGTATCAATATTGGCACATAAGTGTACATTGCACTAATGTAATATGGTACAACTTTTGGTATGCAATGATCTGACTCAATAGGCAATAACCAAAAAAGTTCCGAGAAAATGGCCCATTTTATAAAAAAAATGTGCCAAAATTCTACCTAAGTAAATTATGTTTAAATTAAAAAAATATCAATAGTATTTTAAAGTATATTTTTTTTAATAAAAAAACCTAGCGCGTTTTTTGCATGTGGCACATTTCGTGTTATTAATAACTTAAGAGAGAATTTTTTTTAGCCGAAAAGAGTAGTTGATAAATGCATATTCTTCTTTTTTTGTTTTACATTTTAATGCGACTTCGGACGGCTTCGCCAGGTTTAGCTTTCGACAGAGTCCTGTACGGTGTCTGCCGGTGATGAATTTTTTTGATAGATTTTAGCAAAATGGAGTTTCTATGTTATCTGCTTTTATTATCTGGAGCATACGCGAATTTTCACTATTAGACGTAGTTGGACATGGTCGCCAATTGAGGCGCCCTAATATGAGAAGCGTTACTCCACTACTGGCAGTCTGCCGGGTTATGCAACGTCAAAGTATACAAGGGTGTACTCGTTGCTGGTCTACGATAAGGAGGACCGAACAATGAAAATGCGGCTATCTTGTGCAGTTTTAAGCCTGGCTTTTATCCTTGGAGCTTTCGGGGCATGGGCAGATGAATCTGTACAGCAGGTAATTCCTTACGTTAAAAAATTTCGTCCGCAAGATCATGTGATTTTAAAATATAAATTCAAAATATTAGACAAACCTACGGATGTAACATTTAGCCTGTGGGACGCTGAGAGTGATGGCACGCAGGTTTGGAGCGAAGAAAAGTCCATTGTCATTAGACCTTTCATACATCACGAAATAAAAACGCAGCTTGGTGATACAGTCTCTTTTGAATCTGCCTCGGTCGATTTCGCAAAGCAGCTTTGGGTTCAGGTAGATGTTAACGGCTTGCAGTTGGGCTCACGTGATAAGTTGGTGGTTGCCGCTTATTCTCTTTGGAGTGCCAACGGGGGTGGTGCAGGTATACCAGGTCCTGCTGGAGCAGTTGGGGCAACGGGTGCGACCGGCCCGACTGGCCCGAAGGGTGATAAAGGCGATAATGGAACGCAAGGTATTCAAGGTCCAGCAGGAGTCGCAGGAGCGATAGGACCAACAGGTGAGACAGGCCCCACAGGCCCCCAAGGCATACCTGGAATAGATGGTGTTGCGGGTGCAATAGGTCCAGCAGGTGAGATCGGACCAACCGGCCCGAAGGGTGATAAAGGTGATAACGGAACAGCTGGCCCGCAGGGCATACAAGGTGTAGTAGGAGCAACAGGTTCAACCGGCCCCACAGGAGATACAGGTCTGACAGGAGCAACAGGTTCAACAGGTCCTACGGGAGATACAGGTCTG
>JAFGCP010000265.1 GCA_016932595.1 Deltaproteobacteria bacterium | reverse complement strand
GCCTGAAATTTCAGGGGCGACAATGCCCAGACCAGCAGCCCCAGCACCAGGGTGCCGGCAATATAGATAATTGATTTTGAATAGCTCGTAATGGTGCGCAGAAGCGCGGTTTCCATGGATATGCCCGAAGCCCTGCTCTTTTCCTCAGCACAGCGGGCAAGCAGGTAGATGCCATAGTCGACGCCCATGCCGATGCCCGAGGCGGACACGGGCAGGGTGGAGATGGACAGGCCGATGCCGTTAATGGCCATATAGGCAAAGGCCATATAATTTGACAGCAGAAGCGGTATGGTCAGGATCAGGCCGGCCTTGATCGAACGGAACTCGATGGTCACGCAGATAAGCACGCCCAGCAGCGCATAGAGCAGGGTTTCGAGCTGCTTGCGCGCCACCATTTCATTAATGGCCGCCTCGGTGCCGATAACGCCGCCGCAAAGCTTGTACTTGAAGCCCTCGGGCAATTTTGCATATTTTTCTATGTATTCCTTGGCTGATGCAATTGCCTTCTGAATCGTGGGGCCGGTTTTATCCATATAGTACAGGGCGATATTGGTCTGCCGCAGCTTGGGGTCGAGATACTTGTTCATATCGCCGGGGTCGCCCGACTGGGTGAGGCCAATCAGATAGGTGTTGGCCGTTGACGGGTCCTCAGACAAGCCGGCCCACTTGGGATCGTCCTCGTGGAATTTCTGCGGCATGGCCATAAGCGGGCCGATGATATTCTGCGCCCCGACCGAGCCTGAAGTGCGCATCATATGGGCCGTGAAATTTTTCATATCCTGCATGACTTCAAGGTTGGTCAGCGAGCGGACTTTTTCGCCTTCAAGCACGACATAGAGCGGATTTATCAGGGGCAGGTTCTGATTGATGCGCACGCTGTCCTGATTATAGCGCGACGAGGGATACAGCAGGTTCGACCCCACCTGCGCATCGCCGATGATCATGGTTTCGGCATAATAGTAGGAGACCACCATCACTGCGGCGACTGTGGCAAAAACCCACCACCGGCCATGGCCGATAATCCAGGGGCCCAACCAGTCGGCGAATTTATTGGCAGCCCCCTGGCGCAGCTCATCCTTTTTCTGCTCGCGCTCGATATGGGCAAGAAATTTTGCCGAGACCGGCACATAGGACATCAGAACCGGGGTCATGAGCAGGCCGATAATGACCGTGATAAAGGCCCAGAAAGCGCCGGCAATGGCCATATGCTGCAGCATGGGCACGGGCGTTATTGCCACGATGGCGATGCCGAAAGCGTCGGTGACGATGCTCGTGACGCCCGGCAGAAACATCTGCGTGATGATGGTGCGCACGCAGGCCTTCGGATCTCTCGTCTTTATATATTCTTCAAAATAGCGGTTATAGAGCTGATGGCTGTGCCTGAAGGCCATGAGCGAGATAAGAAAGGGCATGACGAAAATAAGGGGGTCAAGATTATATCCCATGTACGCATAAAAACCCAGGCCCCAGATGCCTGATACAACCGCCGCAAGGGGCACGAAAATGGCAGCCATGATGGATCGGTAGGCGATAAACAGCAGAATGGGGATGAGTATGCCCGTGCCGATCATGATATAGTTCATCATCTCTATATAGCTTGCCACCACGCCAAGATGCATGGGATGGCCCACGATGGATACGGTGGTGTTTTCATCTTCGGTTTCCAGCCGCAGCCGGTCAAGATCATTTTTTATTTTGGTATAATCGAGCTCCTCTTCGAAAAAGTCGGCAAATATAAGGCATTTTTTCGCGTCAAAGGATACATAGGAGCCATAGTATGCTTCATTTGAATAGACCGCCTCTTTGAGCTTTTGCATATCCTGCTCGGTCTTGGGAACCTCGGGCCACATAAGGGGCGTAGCCTCCATGCCCCAGGAGGTGATCTTGGGGTTCTTAATCTTGCGCGATGCCATGGAGATAATTTTATACCGGTCAACGCCCGGCACCTTTTCAAGCTCATTGGTGATATGGCGCACCTTTTCAAGGGTTTTGGTGTTGAAAATATCGCCCTCTTTCACCGACACCATCATGACCAGAAAATTGGCGCCGCCGAAGGTTGTACGAAATTCATTGTGTATTTTTATGTATTCATGATCCTGCGGCAGCAGTTCATTGAAGTTTGTGGAGATGGTGAGCTTGCGCATCTGCCAGCCGAAAGCAAGCGTAATAGCGCCGATAATGCACAGCACCATCAGGCGGTGCCTGATGACAAAGTCGGCAAATTTTTCCATTATTTTATCCATGACCTGTTCCTTTCACCCTTTATAAGTAATTCAGCGCGCCCGGTTAGTTTTTCGCCACCGGTATGCCCGACAGCATCGTCCAGGTGCGCGCGCCGTCGGCAGTCTTTAAAATCGTGCCGCGCGCCCCGACGGCAAAGCCGTTTGCGGCATTGGCCATGTCCATATCACGAAGCCATGACTTTGTCGTCTCAGAGCTCGCTGTCATCTGCCAGGTTGCGCCGCCGTCCGCGGAAACAAGCGACATGCCCTTCTGACCCGCCACAAGGCAGGTTGTGGAGCTGCACTTGATTTTATACAGCGTCACCTTGGATGATTCGGCGGGGTTTTTGACCTTTTTCCAGGTTGTTCCGCCGTCGGCCGTTGCTATGATCGTTCCGTCCATGCCGCAGGCAAGCCCGTTTTTGGCGTCGCTGAAATGCACGCCATACAGCGACGGCGCGAAGGCCTCCCATTCGGATTCGCTCACCACGGGAATAATATCCTTGCACTCCTGCTTCTGCCAGGTCGCCCCTCCGTCGGTCGTTGCCAGAATGGTGCCGTATTCTCCCACCACAAAGCCGTGCTGCGCATCGGCAAAAAACACATCATTATAAATTTTATCTTCGCCGGCGCCCTGCTTCTGCCAGGTCGCCCCGCCGTCGGCCGTTGCCAGAATGGTGCCCAGATCGCCCACTGCCCAGCCATGGCGCGCATCGGCAAAGGACACGGCAAACAAATGGTTCGCATCGCCCGAATTCTGCTTCACCCAGGTTTTTCCGCCATCGGCAGTATGCAGGATAGTTCCTGCCCTGCCCACGGCCCAGCCGGTTTCAGGATTGACAAAAACTATATCGCAGAGACTGTTGGTGACGGGGCTCTTCTGCGGCGCCCAGTTCGCGCCGCCATCAGCGCTGTGGACAATAGCCGAATCAAATCCGACAATCCAGATATGCTGCGGATCAAGGCTTGCGATACCAAAAAGGTGATTCGGGGTTACAAGTTTGAAAGGCGGTTTGGCCGGGGCCGCTTTCGTCTCTTTTTTGCAGGCGGCAAGCCCAAGGCAGCAGATGGCTGCGATAAGAAGCACTGCCGAAAGCTTGCGGCCGGGGAGATATATTTTCATAGTTGTATCCTTTCCTGCTTTTTTCTGCTGTATGCTTTTGTAGCTGCGCCTTACCAGGCTGCAAATCAGTTTTTGCAGGAACCATGCCACTGTTTTCGGATGTTAACGCAAAACTAAAATACAAAGCAAAATAAGGTGGTTAAAGTTTTTCAAGCCTTCCACGGCCCTGTGCCCTGCACAGGCCCCGGCTGTGCATATCTGCACAAAACTTGCAAATTCGCACAACTTCCTTTATAGATGGTAGGGAAACTACCTACATATAGACACAGGAGCATATCATGAGGTGCACATATTGTGCTGTAATCAGTGCGGTTCTGGTGCTCTGCCTGGGCGCACCGGGCCAGGCCCGCGAGCTGCGGGAGCTGTACCGGGCAACGGCCCCTGCCATCGTGCTCATAAAAACCATGCAGACCGACATGGTGCAAACCTCGCGGCCTGACGATCAGCCGCAGTTTACGACCTCCGGGGGACTGGGCTCTGGCGCGCTTATTTCGGCAGACGGCAGAGTGCTGACAGCAGCCCATGTGGTGCAGTCGGCAGATACGGTGGCCGCGGTATTTCAGGATGGCACGCTGGCGCCTGCCCGCGTCATAACATCCGCCCCGTTTGCCGATGTGGCCATCATACAGCTTGAAACCGTTCCCAAAAACATTGCGCCCCTTAAAATGGGCAATTCCGATGAGATGGAGCCGGGGGATGAGGTGATTGTGATCGGAGCACCATATGGGATCAGCCACACGCTCACGGCCGGTCATATCAGCGCGCGGCATAAGCCAAAGACCCTTCAGGGCAATCTGCAGAGCGTGGAGTTGCTGCAAACCGATGCGGCCGTAAATGTGGGCAATTCCGGCGCACCGCTGCTGAACATGAAGGGCGAAATTGTCGGCGTGGTGAGCCATATCGTGAGCCAGTCGGGCGGCTCGCAGGGGCTGGGTTTTGCCGTTACCAGCTCCGTGGTGCAGCAGGTGCTGCTCGAGCAGAAAGCGCTCTGGACCGGCATCGATTTCTTCCCGCTTGCCGGCAACCTTGCCCGGGCCTTCAACCTGCCGCAGGGCGGTGGCCTTTTGGTGCAGCGCGTGGCTGCCGACTCCCCTGCTGACAAGATGGGCCTCAAGGGCGGCACCATGCAGGTCAGCATGGACGAGCAGGAATTTCTCGCAGGCGGCGATGTCATTCTGGAGGTGCTGGGCATTGCCGTGGCAGGCGATGAAGGCGACG
Source organism: Deltaproteobacteria bacterium (assembly GCA_016932595.1). GTDB lineage: Bacteria > Desulfobacterota > WTBG01 > CAIYCZ01 > CAIRTM01 > CAIWCT01. Next base: position 1,301 of record JAFGCP010000265.1, on the reverse strand, counting down.
GGCAGCGCATCATGCCGCTTATGCGCAGGCTCAAATCGGGCGATAAGCTTACTGTAACCATTCTGCGGGACGGGAAAAAGAAAAAGATTTCCTATGTGCTGCCGTAATTAATTTTCGACAGGGAGAAAACAGCATGAAAAACATCACAAAAAAACTTGCGGCCTGTGTGTGCGGACTCATGGTTCTCTGTATTTCCTCAAACGCCCATGCAGCCGGCATGGCCGGCACATGGAAAGGCCTGTGCGACAACAGAGACATAAAGCTGGTGCTTACGCAGACCGACCTGCAGGTTGCAGGAACGCTTGAGCTGGGCAGGGAAACATTTACCGTGGCGGGCTCCACGGACAATTCTTCGGACAATGGAACTCTGACCCTTGAGGGAACGGGCGGCAATGGCATATTCCCCCGCTCCTGCACGGCTGATTTCACGATACCCTCTCCGGGTCAAATGACAGGCGCCGTCACGGTGAGGTCATCTTTCGGACTTAAGCTGTTTTCCGGTGAAGCCAGCCTCCTGAACCCCGAAGTTCAGGTCGACTTCACGCTGGTCATCGGTCATGCGCAAACGCCGAGCAATATTTATCTCTTCTTCACCGTGGAGGACGGCAACGGAAAGCCCGTAACCGGCCTGCAAAACAAAGATTTCGAAATCTACGAAGACGATATCCCCATTTCTCAGCTTGAGGGCTCTCAGACCATTTTCCCCAATCCGTCGGTTTATACCATGGCCACGGTGCTGCTGCTGGATATGTCGGGATCGCTGCTCAATGCCGATCCGTCAATATTTGCATCCCTCAAGGACTCGGCAGCGGCATTTTTGGACAATGTGGCCGGCGAGCAGGGACAGGAAGTAGCCATCTACTACTTTGACGGCCAGGCGCAGATACACAAGCTTGCCGAATTCAGCAATGACATAGCCTCGCTCAAGGCAACGATTCAAAGCCTGACAGCCGAGGGCATCAAGGCAGCTGCAGGCTGGGACCCCTCAACCAACCTCAACGGAGCTGTTCAGCAGGGGCTTGCCGCTCTTGACGCGGCGCGAACCGCTACCGGCACCGACAAGCTGTTTATAGGCACGCTGGTTACCTTCACCGACGGAACCGATCAGGCCCATCTTGTCAGTGACGAAGCTGCCGTGGCATCGGTAACGGCAGCGACACACTACTCATTCACCATAGGCCTCGGCGGAGAGATCGATGAGAGCCATTTAAAAAATCTTGGCAGATCAGGCTTTGCTTTTGCCGGGGATGCGGAAGAGCTGAATGCCGCCTTCAATGAAATCGCCGATACCATCCAAAGCG
>JAFGCP010000264.1 GCA_016932595.1 Deltaproteobacteria bacterium | reverse complement strand
CCTGTGCGCACGGCTACAACAAAAAGAAAAATGTTCCAGTGACCTTTGTTGCGCGGCGAGCACCCTGCATCTGTTCAGACGAACACTCTGAAACGTTATATCAAAATGCCGCAAGCGGCGGGAGAATGGGCCCCAGCAGGGCCTCAGGCGGCAGGCCCTTATCAAGGCCGAAGCGCATGCCTTCGTCTTCAAGCAGTCCCCATTGTGCCAACTGGCCATGGACTCTAAGCCGCTGCTGCAGGTGATACTCGCCGCGGCCGGTCATTTGCCTGTTGCGAATTTCTGAAAATATGTTAACTTTTTCAGCCTGTCGCTAAACCCGGACCACAGACGGAAAGGAACCATCCATGACCTGTGATGTTGCTATAATAGGCGCCGGCCCAGCAGGGCTCATGGCAGCCTGCAGCGCTGCGGAGAAAGGCCTCAGGGTGCTGCTGCTTGAAAAATTTAATGATATTTCCCGCATCAGGCGCGCCTGCTGCCAGCAGTTTGTCATGGATGAAAACTATGAAAGCGAAAATATCCGCGTAGAGGCAGGCCGCATTGTTTTCCCGGCAAACGGCTTTGAGGTGGCCTATGGAGGCCCGACCCATGCAATTACTGACACGTATTTCACCTCCCCCGGAGGGCATGCCGTACACTTCTCCTATCCCGACAAACGGCCCATAGCCATCAAATTCGATAAAGGTCTGCTGCTGCAGGGGCTGCTGGAAAAATGCCTGCAGGCGGGGGTCGAGTATCAGCCGGAAACCCTTGTCACCACTGCCGTTGACCGCGGTGACCATGTCGAGATATCCCTGTCGCGGCGCCGGACAAAAAAAACCATAACGGCAAAAAAAATCATCGCTGCCGACGGCGTCAACTCCCGCACGGTGCAGAGCCTCGGGATGAATGAGGGCAGGCCCTGCTTTGCAACAGCGCTCTGCATCATTTACTCTCTTGAGGGCGTGCGCGAATTCGAGCCCGCAGCCATGCGGTGGCATATGGGCCGCGCCTACCATTCCTTCGGCCCGGTCATTCTCGACCCCTCGCTGCGCGGTGATGCAATTGCCGACCTCGTTGTCATGGGCAGCGCGCAGCTCCGGCCCGAGCAGATTTTCAAAGATTTCACCACCCGCGGCCCCTGTGCCCGCATGTATGAACAGTCGCGGGTCGTTAGCATAACCGGCTGCACGGTCAAGGCCTACCCCTCCCTCATGACGCCCCATAAGGGCAACTGCCTTGCCATCGGCGATGCCGCAGCCTATGTGGAGGTTGAGGTGCAGGGAGGCCTCATGTGCGGCTATCATGCAGCAGCTGCCGTTGCCGGCGAGCTTGAGGGCCGGGCTGGTTTTGACCGCTACACGCAGTGGTGGCGGAAGTCCTTTGAGTTCAACAGCGAGCAGGCCCTGCGGGTAGCGCAGGGCTATGCCCTGGTGCCCGCCTATGAAGACGATGAAATCGATTATCTGTTCGGCCTTGTGGAGGGCCGCGTGCTCGACGGCGCCTATGGCCAGTACAAGGCCCCGCGGCTTATGTGGGACGCCATATTTGAACACAGAGACCGCATCGCCCGCGAGCGGCCCGGTTTGCATAAAAAAATCAAAAACATTTCACAGGCAACCCTGGCCGATACGTTTAAAGGATAGAAAAAGAAGTCAGAAGTCAGAAGCCAGAAGAAAAAAAACAGCATTAAAAAGTCTTGCTATTCTATCCGGGAAATTAACATTTTTACCTTCTGGATTCTGACTCCTGGCTCCTGTTTTCGAAAAAAATACTATCAGAAAGGATTTTCCCCTCATGAAACTCGATGTGTATGCTTTCGGCAGCGCTCTGGTGGATGTGCAGCTGTCGGTGTCCGACAAAGTTCTCGAAGAAATAGGTGCGGTCAAGGGCAATATGGCCCTCACCGAACGTTCGCAGCAGGAGGCCGTGCTCAGGCGGCTGATGGGCGCCGACCTTTCCTGCCTTGACAGCCTTGCCGGCAGGGCCAATATGGCGGCCGGCGGAAGTGCTGCAAATACGGTTTTCGGCGTGGCGCAGCTTGGCGGCTCGGCAGGCCTCTGCGGCAAGGTGGCCGGTGATGCTTTCGGCGATTTTTACATTAAAAACATGCGGCAAAGCGGTGTCGTCTTCACCGGGCGTAAGGTTGCAGGCATGACCGGCACCTGCATTATTCTTATTTCCGATGATGCCCAGCGAACCATGCTCACCTGCCTGGGCGTGTCCAGTGAAATAGACTATGACGACATAGATGAGGCGCAGCTCAAAAACAGCCGGTACCTGTATCTGGAAGGCTATCTTTTCGACAGCGCGCTGGCCACCCAAACAATGCTGCATGCCATCGCTACGGCAAAAAAATATGGCGTGAAAATCGCTTTCACGGCATCTGATGCCTTCTGCATCTCCCGGCACAAAGACATATTCCTGAAGCTGCTGCCGCAGATTGATCTGCTGTTCTGCAATGCCCAGGAAGCCTGCGCCCTCAGCGATACGGGCACAAATGATGAGGCGCTCAAAGCCCTTGCCGCCATGGGCCCTGCAGTTGCGCTCACCGACGGCGGCAGCGGCTCGCTGCTCTGCTTTAACGGAGAAACACTGCCGGTAAAGCCCTGCACCGTGTCACCCGTTGACACGACCGGCGCCGGCGATTCCTATGCCGCAGGCCTTCTGTACGGCCTCACCAGCGGCCGTTCGCTTGCAGCAAGCGGCGCTATTGCAAGCCTGTTCTCCTCGCGGGTGGTTGCGCAACTTGGGCCCCGGTTCGCAGGCGACATCCGCAGCGAGATTGCCGCACTGGAGAAACAATAAGCGCTTAAATGGCAAGTTGCCTGCAATTTTTTTTGAACCTTGTTCGTGCCAGGGGTATGACTTTTATCATAAAGTCCCAGCCGCTCTATAGAGCAGTTGGGACTTTTGACATCGCAGGGGCAGTTTTACTTTCCAGGCATCGGCGTATGCAGTTCAAGCGCCTTCTTGATACCCGGCCTTTGCACAAGGCTGTCATCAGCAGTCCCGGCGGCGCAACTGCCCATTCGAATTTTTAAAATAGTATCGTGCATATTCCCGCTGCCAGACTTTCGCATGACCTTCCAGCCCGATCAACTCACAGCCACCAGAAAAGGCAGGCGCTTAAGGCCGGAAGAGAAAGAAGGCCAAAAGCAGTAGCCGCTAACACAACAAACGCGAGAACTATCGTATATAATGCAGCCGCGACCACGTTGAAAAGATATGGCGTAGGGCTTAAAAAAATTGATTTCATGACGTCGGGCCAGCTGCTTAAAACACTATTTATAAACCTCAGCACACTCGAAGCCAGCAATGCTCCCCTGTTGCATTGCCCATCGAACAGTGCGATATGCGCAAACCGGCCTTGAAGCTCTTTGGTCCTCGCCTGCAGGTTTTCTCCCTCTTCGAGGGTAAGAAGCAGGCCGGGCAGAGCGCCCGATTTTATACCGCCCATGAATTCCCGGCGATTATTCGCAATATCTTCCTTCAGGGCTTCGATATCCTCCCCGGTGCAGGCTCTCTCCTGATCGGAGCATGCCGCAATCGCCTCAACAATATCGAGCGTCCGGCTGCTGTACTCATAGAGCGTTATGTCCTGAGCTACAGCGGTGCCGGACATCAGCATACCCCAAAAAAACATGGCAATAAAATTTCTCATATGAATTCCCCTTCTATCTGATTTTTTATCATTATAATCCGCTGCTTCATTGCAGCTCTTCCGGCACCGGCAATTCTTGTACGAT
>JAFGCP010000263.1 GCA_016932595.1 Deltaproteobacteria bacterium | reverse complement strand
TTCTGAGCCTTGCTTTCATAGGTTCGCATATCGGCGGTGTTGCGCATAATGTAACAACACCGCTGTCAGCCATTGCCGGCAGGATGGAGCTGCTTCAGATGCGCCTTTCAAAAATTCATCCGGCGGAAGGCGATGAAGCCTCTCATGCAGCGCTTGAGAAGTGTTTTCATGACCTTGAGGTGATCGGCCAGTGCTGCTCGAGGATTGATGATATTTTAAAAAATTGCAGCAGAACAAGCCAGGCGGCCCTTAAAAATCAGGCTGCCGAACTCCAGCTCGACATGCTGCTGCAAAGCGTTCTTGCTTTTTTGAATGCCGATATGGAATTCAAACACAATACGCAGAAGGCCTATGAGTTTCAGGAAAACATTCCTCCCTTCACTGCCGATCCTGTATCTTTTTCCCTGGCCTTTCTTGAGCTTTTGTATAATGCCCGCAGCGCCATGCTCAACGCCTCTGAAAAGCGGCTCACCGTCGCCATATCAGCTGCCGACGGCTGCATTGAAATCTGTTTCCGGGATACGGGCTGCGGCATTGCTCCTCACAGCAGGCAGGATCTGCTGGCGCTGCTGCAGGAACCTCCTTCCGGCGGCGATGGGCCGTGCTCCGAAAGCGGGCTGCAGCGGGTCGGGAGGCTGATGCGGCCCTATAATGCAACCTTCGATATACAGAGCGCGCCCGGTGATACATTGTTTAAAATTCGCATCCCGGTGGCATAGAGTTTTTTTTACTAGGGGGTCATGACATTTTAAATTGGTGGTCATTGTTAGCATTGTAGGAGCACCTTTAGGTGCGATTGTTTCGCGGCTGAAGCCGCTCCTACAGGAGCGCACTATCAAAAACAAAAGTCATCGTTCTCTAGAGGCAAAATAACAGAGCACATCACACTGTTGGACCATGCTTCGTTATCGTCATGCCGGCGAAGGCCGGCGTCCAGGGTTTTCATGCAGGGGCACGATGCATCGTGCCCCTGCTGAATTGAATCATGAATCATAGATGTGTCGGGTTCGGCCGTATGTCAATGTGTTATTGTAGGGGCTTAAAATTTTAAGCCCCCTGCGTTCACTAAATAAAAGCACATAGTTTACCTATCCCAAAGGGAGTACTGTTACGTGGAAAACAGCAATGCATCCAATCCGGGCACCATCCTTGCCGTGTGCACAAGCACTAAAACCGGCATGCGGAAGAAAAATATCGGCCAGGCGCAGTTTGTCGAGCAGTACGGCATTGAAGGCGATGCTCATGGCAATTCCACAACCCACCGCCAGGTGAGCCTGCTTGCCATGGAGAGCATCAGGAAGATGCAGGACATGGGCCTTGATGTCGGACCCGGTGATTTTGCTGAAAATCTTACCACCGAGGGCATGGATCTGCTCGCACTTCCCATCGGCTCAAAAATCAAAATCGGTGACAGCGTTGAGCTTGAAATTTCCCAGCATGGTAAAGAGTGCCATACTCCCTGCGCCATTTTCCATCAGGCCGGCACCTGCGTCATGCCGACAGAAGGCATATTCGGCAGGGTGCTGTCCGGCGGCATGGTAAAAGTCGGCGACCGGATCAGCCGTATCGACTGAGGGCCGGTTACCGTGGCAAGCCCTCTTCTCAGCAGCATTGATATTGTGCTGGTCGGCACCCTTACATCCGGCAATATAGGCTCTGTTGCACGCGCCATGGCCAACATGGGCCTTTCCCGCTTAAGCCTTGTACGCCCCCGCTGCACAATCGATCAGCAGTCATATGCCATGGCCACCCACGGCGATGGCATTCTGAGCAGCGCCCGGCTATTTCCATCCCTTCGCGATGCCCTTGCCGGCGCAGTCTATGTGTTCGGCACTACTGCCCGGGGCAGGCGCTGGCGCGACTGTCTTGAGCTCCGCGAGCTCGGGGCCAGGGCGGTTCACCATGCCCGGGGCGGCCGTGTCGCCCTTGTGTTCGGGCCCGAAGATATGGGCCTGTCAAATGATGAGCTTGAGCTGTGCAATGAGGTTGTAACCATCCCTACGGTACAGGGGGCTTCTTCCTTGAATATCTCCCACGCGGTACTTCTTGTCTGCTATGAGCTTTTTTCAGCATCCCGTGAGGGCAAGGCTTTGGACGGTGCGTCCATCGATCCTGCTCCTGTCGCCATGGTAGAAGCCATGTATGATCACATGCGCGAGTCGCTGCTCGAAATCGGGTTCTTGAATCCCCAGAATCCGGAGTATACGCTGGGGATGATCCGCCGGATGCTCACGCGCACGGTCCTTTCAGTTCCCGAGGTCAGGATGCTGCGCGGTCTTTTCAGGCAGCTTGTCTGGTATATCCGCAAAAAGAGCTGCTGAATACAATGGCCGGGCAGAAGAAGCAATGAAATCATACAGGGAAAAGCAAGCCGCAGCATCCCATATTTGCCTTGACACCCGGCCGGCATCCCTTTATATTTTACCGGCATTACATTAGATCCATGAACCTTATTACATCAACACTACGGTACGTTTATGAAGACTGAAAAAAATAAAAAAGCCGACCTTGACTGGAAAAACCTTCCCTTCGGATATATCGAAACCGATTTCAATATCCGCTACCATTACAAGGACGGGGCATGGTCGAAAGGCGAACTGACAAGCGACACATCCCTTAAAATGCATATAGCAGATCCCTGCCTGCACTATGGCCAGGAAGCCTTTGAAGGCATGAAGGCATTTGAAACAAAAGACGGTCGCATTGTGGTGTTCAGGCCGATAGAAAACGCCAAAAGGCTGCAGGTGAGCTCGGATCACATATTGATTCCCAAGATACCGGCGGAAACATTTCTTGACGGGATTCAAAAGGTTGTAGCGGCTAATGCACGATTTGTCCCGCCCTATGGTACGGGCGCCAGCCTCTATATACGGCCTGTTGTGTTCGGTGTGGGAGCTCAGATCGGCCTGGGTCCCGCGAGGGAATATGAGTTCGTCATTTTTGTAATGCCGGTCGGGCCTTATTACAAGGGCGGCTTCAAGCCCGTAAAGGCCTTGATCGTCGAAGAATTCGACAGAGCAGCGCCGCTCGGGATGGGCGCCTATAAAGTAGGGGCAAATTATGCCGCCGGACTTTTGGGCTACGAATACGCTCATCAGCAAGGGTATCCGATAGCCCTCTATCTTGATCCGAAAGAAAAGAGATACATAGACGAGTTCAGCACGTCAAATTTTATAGCCATTGCCGGCACTACCTACATTACGCCTAAATCCCGTTCTGTTTTGCCGAGCATAACAAACGACAGCCTGGCAATTATGGCGGCTGATATGGGCATGGCTGTCGAGAAGAGGCCGATCGATGTTGAAGAGCTGAAAAATTTCGATGAGGTCGGGGCTGTAGGAACCGCTGCCGTCATTACGCCGATTGCCTCCATTCAGTACAAGGATAGAGCTTTTACCTACGGCGACGGAGCAAGTGCCGGTCCGGTTTCGACAAAACTGTATGAAAAGCTGACTAAAATCCAGACCGGAGAAATTGACGACCCGTTCGGATGGCTTGAAGAAATAAACCTATGATGGAAGCATCGACGCAAAGCGCCGGGATTTTCATAGTGCCGTTTAAAGAAGGACAATAAAAAACAGGGACACATGTTCCTGTTTTTTATTGCCTGCGCAGCAGGTCGGCTGAAGGGAAGGAAATCAGGAGCAGATTGTATTAACGGTCTCAAAATAGTATGCACACTTGAATCCTTTCTTTTTGGTCGTCTTTCCGGCGAAAGCCGGGAACCAGTGCAGTAAAGTCTGGATTCCGGCTTTCGAATGATGGAATGTGAAAACAATTATGAGACGATTAATAAATAATAAATAATGATAAGCAGCTTTCTGAAGATACTACCTGTGCGGCGGGTGCAGTTCTTCTCAGCTTCTAAGTACAGCTTCCCATTGAAAAGGGATCAAAAGCCGGACACGAACCTAACG
>JAFGCP010000262.1 GCA_016932595.1 Deltaproteobacteria bacterium | reverse complement strand
GGATGCCCGGCTGTTTTTGTCTTGTTGTATTTTTTCAGGCTTCGAAGAAAGCCACCGGCCGGCGGCCCCGCTCTGGGGCGCGCGCCTTAGAGCGGGCGGTTATTGCTCATCATCGTCCTGTGCCGCCGCCTGCAGCTTGCGGTATTTCCTGATGGAAAGATCGCGCTTGAGGCGCGACAGCCGGTCGATAATGAGCAGGCCGTCGAGATGATCGATCTCGTGCTGAAACGCCCGGGCAAGCAGGTCTTCGGCATCAAAGGTCAGCTCTTTGCCGTTCACATCATAGCCCTTCACCTGGACTTTTGCATGGCGCTTTATATCAACGGTCAGTTTCGGCAGGCAGAGACAGCCCTCCTCGCTTTTTATAAGGCCCTCGCTCATGGTGATGTGAGGGTTGATCAGCGTTATAAGGCCCTCGCCTATATCCACGGCGATAATTTTTTTCAGTATCCCTACCTGCGGGGCGGCAAGCCCGACGCCCTTTGCCCGGTACATGGTCTCTGCCATGGCAGCGCTGGTTTTTACGATGTCATCATCGATGTTTTCAACGTTCCCGCATTTTTTGCGGATCAGGGGATTGGGGTAGGTGAGTATTTCAAGCTTTGCCATATGCTATGTTCCTGCCATAACTGCCGCGCCCTGCGGCGCTTCAAGACGGCTTAAAATAACGGGGCCATTACTGGTGATGGCTATGGTATGCTCGAAATGGGCCGAGAGCTTTTTATCCCGCGTGACAGCGGTCCAGCCGTCCTGGAGAATTTTTACTTTATAGGTGCCCTGATTTACCATGGGCTCAAGGGCGAAAACCATGCCCTGCTTCAAGCGCGGATTGTATGCCGCAGGCGTATAAAAATTCGGCACCTGCGGGTCTTCATGCAGGTTGCGGCCGATGCCATGGCCGACAAAGTCGCGCACCACGCTGAAGCCCGCAGCCTCGACATGCGTCTGAACGGCAATTGAAACGTCCGAGAGGCGATTGCCCTCCCGCGCCTTCTCAATGCCGAGATACAGCGATTCCTCGGTGACGCGCATGAGGCGCTCGGCCTCGGCGTTAATGGCTCCGACGCCCACGGTAATGGCCGCATCGCCATAGTAGCCGTCCAGCAACACGCCCATATCGAGGCTTACGATATCCCCTTTTTTGAGCGCCCGTTTGCCCGGTATGCCGTGCACGACCTCTTCGTTTATGGAAATGCACAGCGTGGCCGGATAGCCGCGGTAGCCCTTGAAGGCCGGAATTCCCCGGTGACTGCGGATATACTCTTCTGCTATGCGGTCAAGTTCGGCTGTTGTGATGCCGGGCTTGATATGGCGCCGGAGCTCTTCGAGGGTTTCGGCAACCATGATATTTGCCCGGTGCAGCAGGCGTATATCTTCTGTGTTTTTGAGCAGAATCATGGAATGAAAAAGTGCAAAAAGTATGTTAGAAGACTATGACCATATAACAAATTACCTAGCAAAAAGCAAACCTAAAGAACCGCAGTGCTTTTGACAGGCACATGGGGGAGGAACAGAAGAACGGGGTATGCTGTTGCACCCCGTCATGAAGGAGGGTCAGACTATGCGCAGGGCCGTGTTTTTAGACCGCGATGGAACACTGAATGTGGAGAAGGGCTATATCCGCGATGTTGATGCTCTGGAGCTGTATCCGGGTGCTGCGCAAGCCGTGCGCCAGCTCAATGATGCGGGCATGCCGGCCATTCTTGTCACCAACCAGACGGGCGCAGCCCGGGGCTATTATACGATTGAGCATGTGCACGGGCTCAACCGCAGGGTGGCCGAGCTGCTCATGCAGGAGGCGGGTGCGCGGCTTGATGCTGTGTACTTCTGCCCGCACTATAAGGACGGCATAGTCCCCGAGTTCACCCGCGAGTGCGACTGCCGCAAGCCCGCGCCCGGCATGATACTGCAGGCCGCGCGCGACTTCCCCGATATCGACCTTGCAGCCTCGTTTGTGGTCGGCGACAAGGCCACCGATATAACTTTTGCCCGCAATGCCGGCTGCCGCGGCCTGCTTGTTCGCACGGGCTATGGCGAGCAGGTGCTGGCCGGTGAGTATCAGATTCTGGACGTGCAGCCGGAGAAGGCGTGCGCGGATATTGTCGAGGCTGTTGCCTATATTTTATCGCAGCCGGCCGGTTCTTGATCATGGCGATACTGCGTGAAGAAGCTTTGTCTTCGAATTTCTCACGATTGCAATCTCGCCGCATGCAGTGAGGCATGTATGAAAATTTTCACTGGTATTCCTCGGTTGAGGAAGCTTTTTCTTACGAGCATACCAGACAATTTCCCTGTCAAGGCCGCAATGCACATGAATGATTTTGGCTCTCAGCCCGTCAATACTTTTCCATTTAATTTATGTGTTTTTTGTTTCCCTGCGTTTTGAACAATGTTTTTATATTTGACAATTTTTTAATTTTTAACCAATATTATTTATATTCTATATATCTTTTTGAGGCAGGGAAAAACAGAGCCTAACAAATGTCGCCGATACGGCGGAAGAAAGTTTGGCGAAGTCCATGATTGAGAGAAAAGATCTGCTGCAGGAAGTGCAGGCGCTGCTTGATGTGGAAGAGGAGCTGCTCTCTCTCTGCCAGAGGCAGGTCGGCAGCATCACGTTTTTTTCCGGTCTTCCCCTCAAGAGCCGTGCCGACGTGCGCGCAGGGCTGGAGGCATTTTGTGCCCGGTCGCAGCAGCACAGGCTGGCCCTTCAAAATCTTATGGAAAGCATTCTATCCGGGGGGCAGGATGTTTACTAAGGCCGACTACCTGAACTATCTTGACCTGCTGGCTGAAAAAGAGCGCGACATGATGTTTGGCCTGCACCGCCTGCTTGACCGGGTATCGGACGAGGCTGTTGCGGGGCAGCTGCGCGCCCTGCTGCGGGAAAAGCAGGAGGCCTCCGAGGAGGTCAGCCGGCTTTTCGGCAAACTGTTCGGGCTGGCCGCCGAGCAGCGCCGGTATAAACGCGAGCCCGCCCTTGGCGAGGCAAAGCTGCGCAATCTTGAAAGCGG
>JAFGCP010000261.1 GCA_016932595.1 Deltaproteobacteria bacterium | reverse complement strand
GAGCTTATAAAACCGTTTCTGCAGCTGGCTGATAAAAAAACCACATAAAGCGGATGGAGTGCGGCTGCGGTTCCACTCAAGGCCGCAGCCTGCGCGTGGTGAAGGCCGGAACAAGGTTTCACCACAGAGGCGGCAGATCAGAATACGGTATTTTTGGGTATTACCACGATACCGGCATCCGATATCGTGCCCTTCTGCGCATCTTTTTTCGGGTTAAAGCCGATTTCCGTGCCGTCGCTGATTTTTACGCCCTTATCGATGATGGCGCGCCTGATTTTGCAGTTTTTTCCGATTCTGACATTATCCAGCAGTATCGAGTCATGTATTTCCGAGTATTCGCCGACGTGAATATTGGGAGACAATATGGAATGCTCGACATGTGCGCGGTTAATCAGGCAGCCCCGCGATATGATGGAGTTGATCATCACGCCGTACAGCTGACCGTCCTTCTGTTCAAAACCGCACACCTTTGCCTGGGCCGCCTGCTTCTCCGAGCTGAAAATCGGCCAGCTGTTGTCAAAAAGATTTGACTGCGGGCGTTCTTCCAGCAAATCCATGTTCGCCTCATAATAGGCCTCTATCGTTCCCACATCGCGCCAGTAGCCGGCCTGCCGTGTCTGCGGGTCGAAGAAAGAGTAGGTAAACACACGGTCCGTTTTCAGCATCGCGGGTATGACATTTTTGCCGAAGTCATGCTGGGAATCAGGTTTGCGGGCATTTTCGATCAGGCGCTTCACCAGCACATCGGTATTGAAAATATAAATACCCATGTTGATCAGTATTGAATCCGGCTTGCCGGGAACGGTTGTGGGCTTAACGGGCTTTTCCTGAAAACCTTTTACCTGCCCGGTTTTTGTCGTCTGAACAATGCCGAATTCCTTTGAAAACTGCTTGTCCATCTCCATGGTGGCGATGGTCAGATCGGCTTTCTTTCGTATATGCTGCTCAACCATTGCGCGATAGTCCATTTTGTAAATATGGTCGCCGGACAGGACCATGACAAGATCGGGCTTTTCCTGCTGCAGGGTATAAAAGTTCTGATAGATGGCATCCGCAGTCCCCTTATACCAGTTTTCATTGACCCGCTGCTGGGCGTGAATGATATACACGAATTCGCCAAAGCGGCCATTGAACGCGTTCCATGCCCGCTGTATGTGACGGTCGAGGGACAGGGACTTGTACTGGGTCATTATATAGATTTTTCTGATGTCAGAGTTGATGCAGTTGCTGATGGTGAAGTCTATGATGCGGTAAGCGCCGCCGAATGGCACCGATGGTTTCGCGCGGTCGCGGGTCAGAGGATAGAGCCTTTCGCCCTTGCCGCCGGCGAGAATCATGGCCAGAATTTTTTTCATTTTTTATGCTTTTTCTTTTCCAGGACTTCCCGGATGGTGGACTTGAGCGAATCAAGATCGTAGGACTTAACCACATAGGCATCAGCAGCCCAGCTCATAAAATCATCCTTGTAGGTGGAATATGCTGAATTTATAATTATGGGTATGTCTTTATTAATTTCAATAATCTTGCCGATTGCTTCAAGGCCGTCCATGCGCGGCATGCGGATATCAAGAACGATAAGGTCAGGGGAATGCTGCTTGACCATCTCCAGACATTCTTTGCCATCGCGGGCAAGAATGATCTGATAGCCTTCATCGAGCAGTTCCTGCTCATAGAGAAAGCGTATATTTTCCTCGTCGTCGACGACAAGCAGTTTAGCTGGCATGGCAGTGCACGAATATGAATTGAGTTTTCAGTATGATTGAATACCTGAAAAGCTACTATTTCCAAAATAAAATATCAAGAAAAAACCTCAAAAATATTTTTTTTGAATACCTGAAAGCCGCAAGCAATCCGGCATCGGCCTCTCTATGCATTACTGCGGCATGCCAAGCTCTTCAATGCCAAGGCAGGCGGCTCCCTGCGGCGTATGCACGCTGAAGCGTTCAACAGGAATTGGATCAAAGCTGAGCGACTCAAATTCAAGCGAGATATCTGTAGTAGTAGTGTAGTGATGAATATCAATTTTTAAAGGAAAAAGACGGCCGGCAACATTCTGAAAATCGGAGAATGCATAGTCGCATACGGGGTATGTATTCTCATACAGTTTATACCCGGTAATAGTGCCTGCTGCAGGGTCGATCCATATGAGCTGTTGTGCTCCATCACATGCAAGGGTAAAAAGGTACTGGTTTTTATCCTGGCTGCAGGCAATCTTCCTGCTCGTGCAGTCGGCAAGAGGCGGCTCCCCCAGGAAGGATAGAATGACTTCCCGGAGCGAAAGCCGGATGCCGATTATACGCTGTATATTTTCAGCAGTAGTTTTTCCGCTATAGAAGGCATTGCTTTCAATGGCGTAGAAAGACATAGCCGTGCTGTCAGCGGTAAAAAACAGGGCCGGACGGCTCAAAAAACCGAGGGTTTCGATTCGCAGCATGTCCGGCCTTCTGACAAAAAAAACATTGCGCGACGTAGAGGTTTTCCCGTTGGCAGTAATTTTGAGTTTTGCATATCCCGAGACGTCATGCAGAGCATGCGACTTTTTGATGATATCCTGAAAATAACCGGCAGGGTCTTTTAGAACGGGAAGGGGCTTTTGACGCGCTGGAAGTGCAGCGCAGCCGCTCCAAAAAAATCCTAAAAAAACAATAAGATATATACATCTATTTATTTGAAATTTCATTTATTTTAACCTTCAAGTACTCCTTTGCCGGATCAAGCTCAAGAGCTCGCTGAAACATCTGACGGGCCCGTTCATAGTGCTTTATCGACAGGCAGGCGATGCCCAAATGCTCGGCAATGACCGCGTCCTTTGGCGCTAAAAGCACCGCCTTTTCAAGAGCAGCTAGTGCTTCATCAATGCGGCCCTGCTTAAAATAAACCCAGCCAAGGCTGTCGAGTATATAGCCGTCCTCAGGTTTAAGCTTGAGGGCTTTTTTAATCAGCTTTTCCGCCTCATCAAGATGCATCCCTCTGTCGGCCCAGGAATAGCCGATGAAGTTCAAGGCCTCTGCGTTATTCTTGTTGAGCTGCAGAACCTCCTGCATGACGGCTATGCTCTCATCGAAGCGTTTTGCCTTATCATACAGAACGCCAAGATAAAAAAGCAGGCTCTCATTCCCGGGCTGTGCGGTAAGCCCTTCCTTGAGAACCGCGATGCCTTCATCAATCAGCATGTCTTTTTCATAGAGCGAAGCGAGAAAATGATACAGGTCAGCATCATTTTTCCGGCTGGCAATTGCTTCACGAATAACCTGACGCGCACGCGCTCTCTCTCCCTCCTCATCAAGTATAAACCCCAGATGCAGGCGCGCCTGGGCATAAAATTTGGAATCAGGAGCAACGGCGGAAAATGCCAGCCGCGCCTCATGATTGCGTTTGAGACGCTCCAGAGCAATGCCGTGATAATAGTTAACCCTGTCATTGCCGGGATTGTTTTCAGCAGCGGCGGCAAAGGACTGCTCTGCATTGTCCCACTGTTCAAGGTCATAATAAATAAGACCTATTTTTGTTTCAAGCTCTGCAGCGAACTCAGGGTTAGCATCACGAATGTACATATAGTGCTCAAGCGCTTGCTGAAGCCGGTCCTGCTTTAAATAAAGAAAAGCGAGTTTATCCCGCGCCTGATAATTCTCAGGGTTGAGCTCGATTACTTTCTGCAGCGCTTCGGTGGCCTTGACAGTATCCCCGGCAGCATCATACTGCAAAGCAAGATTTACAAGCGCAGGTTCAAATACCGGATCAATGTCCAGCGCCTTAAGATAGCACTTGCGGGCTTTTCCTGTTTTGCCGGTATCCATGTGCAGATTGCCAAGAAAGAACCAGGCCGACGGAGATCGCGGACTGACCTTAAGCAGTTTTTTTATGGTTGCCATCGCCTCGTCATGGCGTTTCTGCTGCTGCAGGAGCATCGCGAGGGTAAAATATGCTTCCTCATCGGCCGGATCAAGGGAGAAGAGGGTTTTATATTGCCTGATTGCATCTTCAGGGCGGTTTTGCGCGATATAAATACGTATGAGCATATAGCGCGCATCGATATCTGCCGGATCAATCGCAGCCGCCTTTTCAGCCCAGGCGGCGGCATTTTGAAAATCACCGCTCAAGGCATACATCTGGGCCAGCTGAAGATGCAGATAGGATGAATTTTGGTCGTAGGCAAGCGCTGACTCAAATTCCTTTCTGGCGCATTCCCAGTTCTGCTGTCCCATGCATGACTGAGCAGCAAGGAAATGATAATACACCTGTGGGGGAAACATCGTTTTGTTATCCGGCATGGCGGTCGTTTTTGCCCCGCGCGGGGACGGCAGAAGCGGCACAGAACAGGCGGCAAGTACGCTGCAGATAATGACAAAAAAAACGGCCTTCAAAAGCATACTACTGTTTTTCATGAATAATATCCGATTGTATGGTGGCGGCACTCCCCCATTCCCATGCTTCAGGCTTCACGTCGATATGCTCGGCATCGCCGATAACCAGTATCAGGATTCTATCCGGATTAAGCCATGTATCTGCCACACGCATCAGGTCTTTCATAGTCACCGCACGAATTTTATCCGGGGCTGTGCGTATAAAGTCGGGCGGCAGGCCGTCATATTCAAGCTGCATCTGCTGAGCGGTAATCTGGGCGCTTGAGGTAAAGGAAAAAATGAAGTTATTGAGTATTGCCTCCTTTGCCCATTGAAGTTCCTGCTCGGACAGTTCACCTTTTTTGATAGTGCCGAGGGTATGGAGTATAAGCGAAGCTGCACGATGGGTTGAATCCGCCTTTGTCATGCAGAAAGCGCCAAAAACGCCGTAATCTGTGGCGCCGCGGTAAAAGCTGCCAACGCTGTAGGCAAGGCCCTGGGCAGTGCGCACCTGAGAAAAAAGTCGGGACGTAAAACCGCCGCTGCCGATGATAAAGTCAAGCACCTGAAAGGTGAAATAATCAGGATGGTTTTTTGGCGGCGCAAAGTGCCCCATCACGATGGTTGACTGCGAAAGCTGCTTTTGCAGATGATAGAGCTGCATTGCGGCAAGAGGCCGGGGGGGCGGAATCACGGTCACTGAATCTGAGGATCTCGGACAGGAGCCAAACTCCTTCTTTATATGTGCAAGCATGCTGTCGCGGCTGAAATCCCCTGAAATTGCAAGCATGATATTTTCCGGGTGGAAAAATTTCCGGTGGAATCCTGCTAGATCAGCTCTTTTTATTCGCTCTACAGAGGAAATAGTAGGCAGTATGCCGCGGGGATTGCCCGCATACAGGAGTTTTTTAAACTCCCTGAACGCAAGATTTTGGGGGTTGTCGGGCAACTGCCTGAGCCCCTGGCACATGGTGGCGCGGGCTATTTCAAACCGCTCTTTTTCAAACACCGGCTGCATAAGAACTGCGGAAAAAACGGAAAATGCTTTTTCAAAATCGTCTTTAAGCACTGACAGGGAAGCCGAACCCTGCTCCAATCCTAAGCCCACACCCAGTTGTGCGCTCATTGCCTCAAGCCGCCGGTCTACCTCTTCGGCAGTCATATGCAGCGTGCCGCCGGTCCGCATCGCTGTACCGGTAAGGGCGGCAAGGCCGGCAAGTTCGGCCGGTTCATGAATTGAACCGGTTCGAATAGAGGCGGTAACGTTGATAAGCGGCAGTTCATGGTCTTCAAGCAGATACACAATCATGCCGTTTGGAAGTTTTATGCGCTCGGGAGCCGGCGCTTTAAAAACAATCGGCTGAAAGCTGCCGGGCTGCAGCAGATGATCTTTAGGGTGTGTCAGCGAGCAGGCGCAGAGCATGACAAGGAAAGGAAAAACAACCAGTGCTGTTTTATTCATTGTGTGCTTCTTTCACAAGGGTCGCAACGGTTCTGTTGCGCGGAACAAGATATTTTTTTGCCGCAGTTTGAATTTCCTCAGAAGAAATGCTCTCAATAACGGCAAGGCTTTTTTCAACATAGCGCCAGTCATTGCACACGATCTGGTAGTAGGCCATGGTGTGACTGAGCTCTTGGTTGGAGTCGAGATTGCGCACAAAATCCGCCAGAAACTGTTTTTTCACCTTTGCGAGCTCTGCCGGCGGTATGGGGCTTCTCACAAGCCTGTCGATTTCTGCGTAAATGGCTTTTTCAAGATCCGTACATGCCACGCCTTTGAGCGGAACCGCCCTGATGATAAACAGGTTGGGAAAACGGGCGCCGGGAAAACCGTTTGACGTATCAACAGAGGAGGCTATTCTTTTTGTAAGCACCAGCTGCGAATACAGCCGCGATGTTCTGCCGTTTGAAAGCAGGGCGTCGAGCAGGTCGAAAACATAATCATCCCGTGCGGGGAATGTTGGCTTGTGAAAACCTATAAGCACCTGCGGCTCGGCATCGAAACGAACCTCGCAGCGGCGCTCGCCCCTCTGTTCGGGCTCCTGTGAAATAAACGGCTCCTCAGCCCGCCGGGCCGGGATACGGGCAAAATACCGCTCAAAGAGCTTTTTGGTCTGTTCACTGTCAATATCACCGACAACTGCCACAACAGCATTTGCCAGAGAATAGCGATTTTTAAAAAACTCCTCGCATACGGACCTCGGGAGAAACTCAATGTCCGACTTCCAGCCGATAATGGGGCGCCCATAGGGATGGGCTTGAAACGCTGCTGCTAAAAGCTGTGTCGACAGCAGGCGATCAGGTTTGGTTTCATAGCTCTGCCGCATCTCCTCGATAACAACATCGCGCTCGGCGTAATACTGGCGGAAAACCGGATTTGCAAACCGTTCCGACTCAAGACGCATCCAAAGTTCAAGCCGGTTTGACGGCAGGCTGACCATATAGCTGGTTATGTCATAGCCCGTGCCGGCATTCATGCCTTCGGCGCCGTTGCGGGTATAGATTGTATCAAATTCGTTTTCTATAATGAGAGCATTTTCCTGCTCCTGGAGTTTTTTTAATTCCTGTGCAAGCAGGGCAATCCTGGCGGTGTCACCGGCGCTGCCCCGGCGGCGCTCGTTATCAAGCTGAATGGCGATCTCATCGATACGGGCAAGAAGCTTCTGCTCGGCTTTAAAATCCCGCGTGCCGATAGTTTTTGTGCCCTTGAACAGCATATGCTCAAGCAAATGCGCTACCCCGGTGGTGCCGCTGTTTTCATCTACCGCACCTGTTTTAAAACACAGGGAAAAAGAAATTGTCGGCGAGGTATGCCGCTCAAGCATGAGGACCTTCAAGCCATTTGCTAGCTCTATGTGCTGCACCTTGTCGCCGATGCCCAGAGCGCATGCAGGATTGCCGTGCAGCAGCAGCGAAAAGCCCAGAATTGCCACGGCGGAAAATTGCTTCAATAAAATCATTATTGTTCCTTGAATGGATTATAAAAATGGTTTATACACAATAGCATACTGCATCACATAACAAATCCTGCTGATGCAGGCAATATAAAACAGGGGAAGCCTCGTATTTTATGAAAAAGCATGCGCCAGCCATTATTGCAGCACTGTCGGCAGCATTTCTTATCACCGGTATCATCCTGGGGCAACACACAATGATCATGAGCTATGCAATTGTGGTATGCCTGAGCTGCATAGGGATAGGGTAAACATGCAGGCTTGGCGGCGTATAGCACAGTATTGCAGAGTCAATCTTTACACCACGGTGCTGCCGCGCGGCCCCGGGTCGCGCTACAGGCGCATTTCGCAATATTTCAGCATCATACTCTATAACTGCTATTTTTACGGCTTCTACCTTCGCAGTATCTATCAGGGCAGTTTCAAGCTGGTGCCCTGCCCGGGTTTCAACTGCCACTCATGCCCGTCGGCTGTATTTTCCTGCCCAATCGGAGCCCTGCAAATGCTTACAGCATACGGAACCTGCCATATCCCCTTGTATGTTCTGGGGTTTTTGGGCATGATCGGTACGGCCGCGGGCCGAATTGTCTGCGGCTGGGCATGCCCCTTCGGACTGCTGCAGGACCTGCTGAATAAAATTCCCTCTCCAAAACTGAAAATCCCGAGGGCGCTGACGTGGCTGAGATATATCATTCTGGTTGTCGTTGTTTTTGGAATCGCGCTGATAACAGGCGAGCCCTGGTTCTGCAAGCTTTGCCCGGCAGGCACGCTTGAGGCGGGGATTCCGCTTACCTGTCTGAATCCCGAACTCCGGGAAATGACCGGCATGATGTTTAGTATCAAGCTCGGCATTCTGGCAGTGTTTATCATTCTTTTTATCCTTTGCAAGCGCCCCTTCTGCCGTACGGTCTGCCCTCTTGGAGCCATCTATGGCCTGTTTAACAGAGTGAGCATACTGAGGCCGAAAGTTGACCATGAAAAATGCATCCGCTGCAATGCCTGTCAGAAAGACTGTCCTGTTGATCTCAAAATCTATGACGGGGTCTGCCTCTCGGCTGACTGCATCCGCTGCTACCGCTGCTTAAAATGCCCAACCGGCGCTGTTTCAATCAGCAGAAGGTTCACCGCCGAATAAAGCCGCCGGAAGTCAATACAAGCCAGCGGAGCGGTTGCCCTGATGCCGCCCTGAAAGAGCGTTTTCCTGCTGCCTGAAGGCGTCGTGAACGCATACTGCTTTTGGATACTGCTTTAATGAAAAAAAAAATTCTTGTCGCGATGAGCGGCGGTGTTGATTCATCAGTCGCCGCTCTGCTGCTGAAAAATTCGGGCTGCGACGTGGCTGGTGTCACCATGTGCCTGCAGCAAGCCGTCAGCCGGTTTGACGATGGCCCATGCGGACCTAACCGCTCAGCGGAGGATGCACGGCATGTCTGCAGGCATCTGGGAATCAGCCATTTTGCTGTTGATTTCTCCGCGCACCTCCAGGAGTATGTGATCGACAGCTTTATAGCCGAATACCGCAGAGGCCGCACGCCCAATCCATGCGTGCAGTGCAACCGCCTTGTTAAATTCGGCCTGCTGCTTGATAAAGCCGCTGAGCTTGGATTCGATATGTTAGCAACCGGCCATTATGCCGCCACGATGCGGCATAATGGCCGAACGGTGCTGAGAAAAGCCAAAGACACGTGCAAGGATCAATCGTATTTTCTCTATGCCGTCAGCAACGATGCGCTTGAGCGCATTGTCTTCCCTCTGGGCGATTATACAAAAGATGCTACCCGCAGGCTTGCCCGGGATGCCGCGCTGCCTGTTGCCGAAAAGCAGGACAGCCAGGATATCTGCTTCATTCCAGGCGGCAATTACCGGGAGTTTCTGCTGCAGCATGCTCGGGACATACAGCCCGGCGATATTGTCGATTTGAGCGGAAAAAAAATAGGGGTTCATAAAGGCATAGCCTTCTACACCATCGGTCAGCGCGGCGGGCTTGGCATAGCAGCGCCTGAGCCTCTATATGTTATAGCAATCGATGCTGAAAACAATCGCATCATTGCCGGCAGTAAAAAGCATGTCAGGTCCCGGCAGCTTCGGGCAAACAACCCAATCATGCATTACACATCGTTTCCCGACCGCGCCCTGGCAAAGATTCGCTATGCCCATAAGCCGGCTCCGTGCAGCTTTTCGGTTTCCGGCGATAGTCTCCATATTGTCTTTGACGAATCACAGGATGCCATTACACCGGGGCAGTCTGTTGTACTCTATGATGAGGATAGGGTCATTGGCGGGGGCATAATCAACGAGGTTTTGCATGAAGACTGAACAGAAAGAATCCAGGCTCGGAAAGATACTTCATGATATGCACAGCGTTCTTGTGGCCTTCTCCGGGGGCGTTGACAGCACCCTGCTGCTGAAAACAGCTGTGAATACCCTCGGCAAAGAACAGGTGCTTGCAGTATGCGCGGTATCGCCTGTGATGACCCGTGAAGAACAAAAAGAGGTGCGGCAGCTTGCCCGCCTGATCGGCGCCAGACTCATGGTCCTTGAGGGCCAGGAGATGCTCAACCCCCGCTTTCTGAAAAACGACAAGCGCCGCTGCTACTGGTGTAAACGGGACAGGTTCAGGGAATTAAAAAAAACAGCCCGGCGTGAAGGCCTGCTGTATGTCATTGAAGGCAGCAATGCGGATGATCTTGGCGATTATCGCCCCGGCATGCAGGCTGTGTCGGAACTCGGCATTAGAAGCCCGCTGCTTGAGGCCGGCTTCACAAAAAAAGAAATACGCTCGCTTTCCCGGCGCTTAAAGCTGCCGACATGGGCCAAGCCTGCCGCAGCATGCCTTGCATCCCGCATCCCGTATGGGACAAGGATCGATGAAGAACTCCTGAACCGCATCGGGTCGGCTGAAAGAATTCTGCATAAAGCCGGATTTGAGCAGGTGCGGGTCAGGCATCACGGAAATATTGCCCGCATAGAAGTCCTGCCGGGAGAAATCAAACGCCTGCTTGATCCTGAGCTAAAAAAACGCATCACAAAAGCCTTTCACAGGCTCGGGTGGCAGTATAGCGCCGTTGACCTTGAAGGCTACGCAACGGGAAGCCTGAATCGCTGCATCACGACCGTCTGAAGACTGGCGGCGGGGCAATGCGCAGCCTGTTTGCGTACTGCATCAGCATAGTATCCATGAAAGATCCGGATTTCACATTAAATTCATATGGCGCTTGCAACTTGCTGCTAAATGCCCTAAAATGATCGGAATTTTTACAGCCGTTCATCAGGCGGCTACATTTTTCTTACGCGTCAAGCGGGCGCATCACCACACATTTTTTTATACGGAGGAGGAACACATGAAAAAGATTGCATTGCTTTCGGGTATCCTTCTGGCGGCCATGTATGTTTGCCTCGGTCATACGGGCGCGCTGGCCGCCTCAGAGGCGCAGCCGGTTAAACTCACCTACAGCATTTTCTTTCCGCCGGCGCACGGGCAGGCAATGGCAGGCAGCGCCTGGGCAAAAGAGATTGAAAAGCGCTCCGGCGGCAGAATCAAAATCGATATATTTGCGGGCGGCACCCTGACCGCGGCACCCGAGGTATATGACGGCGTGGTGAACGGAATATCCGATATCGGCATGTCCTGCTTTGCCTATACCCGCGGCCGTTTCCCGATCATGGAGGCGCTTGATCTGCCTATGGGCTATCCTTCGGGCAAAGTCGCGACCCTGGTCGCCAATGCCTATTTAAAGGAAATGAAGCCCAAAGCTCTGGACGAGGTAAAGGTATTATACCTGCATGCCCATGGGCCTGGCCTGCTGCACACCAAAAAGCCCGTCAAAAAGATGGAAGACCTGAAAGGCATGAAAATCCGCTCTACCGGGTTCAGCGCAAAAGTTGTCGAAGCTCTGGGCGCCAGCCCCGTTGCCATGCCCCAGGGCGAGACCTATGAGGCCCTGCAAAAAGGTGTAGTCGACGGCACCTTCACCCCGATTGAAACCCTGAAAGGATGGAAGCAGGCTGAAGTTGTCAAATACACCACGGACTGCCCCGACATCGGCTATACGACCGCCATGTTTGTCGTCATGAACTTGAAGAAGTGGAATGCCCTGCCCGAGGATCTAAAAAAGATTTTTGACGACACCAGCGCCGAATGGATCCCAAAGCACGGCCAGGAGTGGGACCGCCTTGACAAGGAGGGCAAAGACTATGCCCTGACCCTTAAAAATGAAATCATAACGCTCCCGTCCGCCGAAAACCAGCGCTGGGTTTTAGCGGTTGCACCCGTTATTGACAGCTTCAAAAAAAGCGCCAATGAAAAAGGCCTGCCCGGAGATAAGGCCATCGCTGAAATTCAGCGGCTCTTAAAAGAAAACGGCAGGAAATAATAGCAGCATTGTGCAGCAGGGCTTCAGGGTATGCCTGCAGCCCTGCTGTCTTTTATGAAAGCAGAACCCCGGCATGCTGCGCATAGAAAAAACCATTACGGCCACAGCAGAAAAAGCAAACTGGATAAGCGCTGCCGCGCTTATTATCATGATGCTGCTCACTGCCCTTGATGTTATTTTGCGCCTTTTCAAAAGCTCCCTTCCCGGCACCTATGAAATAATAGGCCTGCTGGGGGCCGTGGTGACTTCATTTTCCCTGGGGTATACTTCGGTTGAAAAAGGCCATATAGCAGTCGATTTTCTGGTGATGCGCTTTTCGCCGAAAGCCCAGGCCCTGATCGGGGCGGCGAATGCGATGATTGCAGCCGTGCTTTTCGCCATTATCACCTGGCAGTCGCTGCTCTATGGCATGGATTTACTGAATAAAGGGCAGGTATCGCCGACTATTCAAATGCCCATTTATCCCTTTGTTTTCGGCATAGCCATCGGCTGCGGGCTTTTAACCCTTGTACTGGTTGTGGAATTTTTACACGAACTGCGCAGCTTCCGCGATCTGCTGCATCCCTGACGCCCTGTTGTGCACTGAAGGACCTGTATGTCGCCTACTATCATCGGCCTTATCGGTATTATAGCTCTCTCTGTTCTGATCTTCTCGCGACTGCCCATCGGCTTTGTCATGGCCATACTGGGGGTAACCGGATTTGCCTCGATAGTTAACTGGGATGCAGCGCTCAATCTGCTTGCCAGGGATGTTTTTTCAACTTTCAACTCCTACAGCCTCACGGTAGTCCCCCTGTTCGTGCTGATGGGGCAGCTTGCCTTTCATTCCGGGCTCAGCAGCAGGCTGTATGCCGCCGCCTATAAGTTCATCGGCCATTTGCCCGGCGGCCTTGCCATTGCCACGGTGGGAGCCTGCTCGCTGTTTGCCGCCATCTGCGGCTCAACCAATGCAACCGCGGCAACCATGGGCGCAACCGCGCTTCCCGAAATGAAGCGCTATAATTACAAACCCGAACTTGCCACGGGCGTTGTCGCCTCGGGCGGCAGCCTGGGCATTCTGATACCCCCCAGCGTGATCTTTATTCTGTACGGCATCATGACCGAGCAGTCTATCGGCAAGCTGTTCATAGCGGGCGTTCTTCCGGGCATACTGCTCGCACTGCTTTTTGCCCTGGCGATATTTATCTGGGCAACGCTTCGGCCTGAGATCGGCCCTCCCGGCCCCCGCGCCTCCTGGCGCGAAAGGTTCATCTCTCTTACCGGAACGGTGGAAACCCTGCTGCTGTTTATGGGGGTTATGGGCGGCATGTTTGCCGGTATTTTCACCCCGACCGAAGGAGGCGCCATAGGGGCCTTTGGAACGCTGGTATTTGCCGTCATGCGGCGCTCGATCAGCTGGAAGGGCTTTGTTCAGGCGCTCAATGAAACAACGCGTATTTCCTGCATGATAATGGTGATTGTGGCAGGGGCCACCGTGTTTGGTCATTTTCTGGCCATATCCCGCATTCCCTATGATATTGCCGGGTGGATAACCGGACTTAACCTGCCGGCGGCCATCGTTATGCTGCTGATCGTACTGGTGTACCTGGTGGGCGGCTGCTTTGTTGATGCGCTGGCGCTGATCATGCTGACCGTGCCGATTTTTTATCCGGTCATTACCGGTCTTGGCTATGATCCGATTTGGTTCGGTGTGATTATCGTGCTGGTGACGCAGATGGGGGTTATAACGCCTCCTGTTGGAGCCAATGTGTATGTCGTAAGCGGCGTTGCCCGCGACGTGCCCCTTGAAGTGATTTTCAAGGGCTGCGTGCCGTTTCTAATCGCGATTATTCTTGAGACGATGCTTCTGGTGTTTTTTCCCCAGCTTACCCTGTGGCTGCCAGCCCTGCTGCACTGACAGGCAGCCTGCCGCTTTAAACCTTTTTTACTGAGCTTTTTTTCTGTCATCCCGACCGAGGGGAGAGATTTTCGACCTCAGATTGGCTGCCTTAAAAAAACCTCCCCTGGTCAGGGGAGGCTGCATGAAGAAAAAAAAATTTAAATCCGAAGTTCTTCTTAATATTTCATATAATGAAACGGCTCGATATCGGCCAGGGCCTGTGAAGAGAGAATGTCGAACTTGGCTTTCTTCAGCAACTCCTGCACCCGCTCCGTATCGGAGACCTCAAGCACAAAAACAGCCTGAACCCGGCTCTCGATTACAAAGCCGTACGCGTTCTCAATATTAATATTCTCGCTTGCCAGTTGCTGCACGAGTTTATCGAGCCCGCCTGGCTGGTCGGCTATCAGAATCGCCACAACTTCCCTGAGCTCGGCATCAATCCCGTCGCGGGTGAGCGCTTTTTTAGCGCGCTCAGGGTCATCCACAATCAGATTAAAAAATCCCCGTTCGCCAAATGAGGAAATGGTGGTTGCGCGAATGCTGATTTTTTCACGGGCAAGCACTGAGGTGACACGGGCAAGCATTCCCGGCTTATTGTCTGCGGGTATTCTCAGCTGATAGGCTTTCATGGGCGTAATCCTTTGCTGCGTGAAAGAGAAAAGGGTTAACGGTCACTACCGGTAACTATAAAAGTGAAATGAAACCGTGTCAAGCCAATAGTCCGTTGACTCGTATATTGCTGTCCGGCTGAAGGAAGTGACGGATTCCTGAATGCATGAAAACTACGAGATTCTTCGCTGGGCTCAGAATGGAAACGAATGTGCTTTGACTTTTCGTACACGCTCTTTGACGGTTTTTATTTACACGTGAAAACTGATTTATCTGATTTTCCTTTATTAATGAATGATTCTTAACTATGGCTTAAAAAATGACCAGAGCCATAAAAATAATTGCTTTACAATGAAACTACTGGTATTTTATGGTACGATAATCAATACATTTTTTCTAAAAGCATGAAGAAAAAAGACCACCTTACTATAATCATACAGCCGGACTGGAGAACTTCAGGCAAATCAGTCCGCACAACCACCACGATAGAAATACCCACCCGTATTTTTTACTATCTGGCTATAGCCTTTGGCTTGCTTATCATATTCGGCGTCAACGGCAGCAGTACCATAACCAAAAATATACTACTGCATAAAAAAATACGGCTGCTTGAAACATCCCTTACCCACCTGCGACTTATTGAAAAACGTGTTGATAACATGTGCAGGGAAGAGAGCATATTGCGAAGTTTTGTGGGTTATGAAGACAGCGGCAGCCCTTCTGACCCGGCCGAGCGTATGGGTCAGGGCGGTTCGCCCATGGCGCGGAATATAAAGCCCGAAAAATTCAATCTGCAAACAGAAATGGCTGAATTTGAAGCGGAAAAACCGCTGCATATGCGGGTCAGCGACCTTCGCGATAACCTGATCGCCCTGACCGGATATATTGCTAAAAAAAATAAAAAGCTCAATTATTTGCCCAGCATAATGCCGGTTAAAAATTCCGATCTCTGGATCACGTCAAACTTCGGCTGGCGCAGAAGCCCTTTTACCGGCCTGCGTGAACTCCATAACGGGCTGGACATTGCCGGAAAAAAAGGCTCCTCTATTATAGCTACTGCCGACGGTACGGTTGAAAGCGCCGTCTTTGACAGATATTTCGGCAATATCGTAACCATACGTCACAACAGCCGTTACAAAACAGCCTATGCCCATATGATGAAAATGACGGTCAAGGAAGGGCAAAAAGTGACCAGGGGGCAGACTATCGGCTATCTGGGGTCTACCGGCTTATCGACAGGCTATCATCTTCATTATATTGTCACGATTAACGGCCGGGATGTTGACCCCTACGACTACATTCTTAATCGCACCGAGGTTGCCTTCGCACCCCAGCAATGACCTGACCGCAACGAACTGACCAACGGCAGCATCCTGAAACGAAACAGCATCAGGGGGAACTATGACACGCCATACTCACGTCGGAGTCGATCTCGGGCTGACCGATCAGGAAAAAACATATCTGCACACTATTGCCCGCAGCGTCATTGAATCCCGGGCCGCTGGAACATCGCTGCCTGCCTTCGAAAAAGCTACGCCCACGCTCCAGGAGAAACGAGGCGCATTCGTGTCGCTGCACCGCAAGGGGCAGCTCAGGGGCTGCATCGGCTATGTCCATGCGGTAAAACCGCTCTATCAAACGATTCAGGATATGGCCATCGCCGCCGCCTTTCAGGATCCCCGTTTCCCGCCACTGCAGGAAGATGAACTTAAAGATCTTGAAATAGAGCTATCCGTGCTGACACCCATGCGCGAAATAACCGATATCGGCGACATTGAAATCGGCAGGCACGGCCTTCTGCTCATACAGGGAAGCTATTCCGGACTTCTTCTGCCGCAGGTTGCAACCGAATACGGCTGGAGCCGGGATGAATTTCTTGCTCATACCTGCCTTAAAGCCGGGCTTCCCAAGGCTGCATGGAAAGATAAAAAAACAAAAATTTTTGTCTTTTCTGCTGATGTTTTTTAATGCAAGCGCTGCACCCTGTGCTAGTATCTGCCCTGTTGACATAAAGCAGGGTCTTTTTTTTATGAGCATGAAAAAAACAATCTGCATTCTCCTATTCATTTTAAATGCCTGCCCCCTGGTGCATGCCCTTGATAATGACTCTGCCGCATCCTATGGCGACCGGCTCGTTGTGGGCGCAATCGGCGAGCCGAGCATTCTGATACCCATGCTTGCCAGCGACAGCGCTTCGCATGACGTAAGCGGCCTGTGCTACAACGGCCTGGTGAAGTACGATACTGATTTGACCATCATCGGCGATCTTGCCCGTTCCTGGGAAATATCCGCAGACGGGCTTTCCATTACGTTTCATCTGAGGCAGGGTGTGCGCTGGGAAGACGGGGCGGAGTTTACGGCGGCGGATGTTGAATTCGGCTTCAAGACTATTACCGATTCGCATACGCCCACTGCCTATGCAGAAGATTTCAGGCAGGTGGTAAAATTTGAACTGCTTGACGCCTATACCTTCCGCGTCACGTATGAAAAGCCTTTTGCCCCCGCCCTCTCAAGCTGGGGCAATATGACCGTTCTTCCCCGCCATCTGCTGGCCGGCAAAGACATCACTAAAAACGACCTTACGCGCAAGCCTGTCGGGCTGGGGCCGTTCCGGTTCAGGGAGTGGGTCGCCGGTGAAAAAATCGTCATGGAGTCAAACAAGAGCTACTTTGAAGGCCGTCCGTATCTTGATTCCTACATCTACCGGTTCATTCCCGATGCCGCAACGCTCTTTCTCGAACTTCAGTCAGGCTCTATTGATCTCATGAGCCTTACGCCCCTGCAGTATATGCGCCAGACAGACACAGCCTATTTCAAAAAAAATTTCCAAAAGTTCAAGTATCCCCTCTTCACCTATACCTATCTTGCATTCAACTTCCGGCATCCATGGTTCCGTGAAAAACGGGTTCGTCAGGCCATTGCCCATGCAAT